>NZ_DJDV01000105.1:0-17119 GCF_002431195.1 Sphingobium sp. UBA5915
CGGCGGAAGCGAGCGCGGCCTGGACCGGACGCGCGGTCGCCAGGTCGGAAATGCCCAGTTCATCGCGGGCGTGGGCGCCGAGCGCATCGGCATCCATCAATTGCTGCGCCACCTGCCCCGCGAGATCGGGGGTCAGGCCGCGATCGACATAGATGTCGCGCAGTTCGATCCATTCGGCATGCGGCTGGATGCGCAGCGCCTTTTCTTCCTTGGCCAGGTCGGCGCGTTCGGTGTCCGACTGGGCGCTGACCGAGACATATTCGCCCGCAGCCATCGACATGGCGCCCGCGACCAGCGCGGCGATGCCCGACAAGAGCACGGACTGGCCGGAGGCGCCCGACGCGGCGATGCCGGTCATCAGGCTGGCGGTTGAGACGATCCCGTCATTGGCCCCCAGCACGGCCGCCCGCAGCCAACCGACGCGGTTGACATAATGGACAGCGTGATGCGGCGGAGCGGTGATGCTGCTTTCCATCGGCTTCCTTCCGGTTCCGATGGCACAGTGGCGTGACACGGTCGCGAAGTCGATCCCCGCGATGGCCCGGAGTGCAAAGAGCATCCGACCATAGTCGTAGAAGAGGCCCGGGCCGATTGCGCGGGGCCGATGGGGCGCGATAAGCCCCGGACTTCACGCGACGGGCAGGAGGGACGGCGATGAGGATGATGATGATGCGGGTGCTGCTGGCAATCGCCGCCCTGTTCGTCGCGCCGGCCGCGATGGCCGAAAGCCAGTTCAAGCTGCTCGTCTTCGCCAAGGCGAACACCTATCATTATGAATATATCCCGATCGCGCGCGACAGCCTGGAGCAGATGGCGCGGCTGCACAGTTTCGAGCTGGTCTGGACGCGTCACCCGGAAAGTTTCGACGAAGACCTGAGCCAATATGCGGCGGTCATGTTCCTCAATTCGCCCGGTGAGGAATTGAATGCCGGGCAGCGCGCGAAGTTCGAAGCCTATATGCGCGGTGGCGGCAATGCGATGATCGTCCACCGCGCCGCGATCACCCCGCCGGGCGAATGGCCCTGGTATGAAAAGATGGTGGGCCGGCGCGTCGGGGTGCATCCGATGGTGCAGACCGGCGTCGTGACCGTGGAGGACCGCAATTTCCCGGCGGCCTTCGCCCTGCCGGATCGGTGGGTATGGAGCGACGAATTCTACGTCACGACCAATCCCTTTGACGTGCGGATCAACACCGTGCTGGGGGTGGATGAAAGCAGTTACGACCCGACCAAGATCTGGCCCGGCCAGGTGTCACGCCCGATGGGCAAGGACCATCCGATCGCCTGGTATCATATGTACGAAAAGGGACGCGTATTCGTGACCACGTTGGGGCATGAAGGGGCGATGTATCGCGATTACACCTATCTGACGCATTTGATGGGCGGCATCTACTGGACGGCGACCGGGCGCGGCCAGGCGGCGACCAGCAAGGACTGAACAGGCCGCGTCAGCCCGCCAGCCCTTCCGCCTTTTCCGCGAGGTCGAGCCAGCGTTCCTCCGCCGCATCCTTGTCGGCGCGGGCCTGTTCTATGGCTTTGGTCAGCGCGGCGAATTTGCCGGGATCGCGGGTGTAGAGCGCGGGATCGGCGAGCGCGGCCTCATCGCGGGCGATCGCGGCTTCCAGTTCCTCGATCCGCCCCGGCAGCAGATCAAGATCACGCTGGTCCTTGTAGCTGAGCTTGGCGGAGACGGGCTTGGGCGGGGGCGGCGGCGCGGCGTCCTTCTTTTCCGCCTTCGCGGCCTTGCGCGGATCGCGCTTGGCAATCCAGTCGGCATAGCCGCCGACGATGACGTCGACCGTTCCCGACCCGTCGAGGCCGAGCGTCACCGTAACGGTGCGGTCGAGGAAATCGCGGTCATGGCTGACGATCAGGACGGTGCCGTCATAGTCGGCGATGACTTCCTGAAGCAGATCGAGCGTTTCAAGGTCAAGATCGTTGGTCGGCTCGTCAAGCACGAGCAGGTTCGATTCGCGGGCAAATTCGCGCGCGAACAGGAGCCGCGAGCGTTCGCCACCCGACAGGGTGCCGACCTTCGCTTCGGCCAGACCGGGGTCGAACAGGAAGTCCTTCAAATAGCCATGGACGTGCTTTCGCACCCCGCGCACGTCGATCCAGTCGCCCCCTTCGGCCAGCACGTCGCGAACGGTCTTGTCGCCTTGCATCAGGCTGCGCTGCTGGTCGATGAAGATCATGTCGAGCGTCTTGGCGAGCGTCACCTCGCCGCTGTCGGGCGCAAGCTGGCCGGTCAGCAGCTTGAGCAATGTCGATTTGCCAGCGCCATTGCCGCCGACGATGCCGATGCGGTCGCCGCGCTGCACGCGCAGGGTGAAGTCGTTGATGATGGTGCGATCGCCGAACGCCTTCGTGACATGCTCGGCCTTGATGACGCTCTTGGTCTTGCTGTCGTCGCTGGCGACGGCGATCTTGGCGGTGCCCTGCGGCCCCTGCATCGCGGCGCGCTGGGCGCGCATCTCCCATAGCTTGGCGAGGCGGCCCTGGTTACGCTTGCGCCGGGCGGTGACGCCGCGTTCCAGCCAGTGCGCCTCGATCTTGAGCTTGGCGTCCAGCTTTTCGGCCGCCCGCGCCTCTTCGGCGTAGACCGCCTCCATCCATTGTTCAAAACCGCCAAAGCCGATCTCGTTGCGGCGCATCGACCCCCGGTCGAGCCAGAGCGTCTGGCGGGTAAGGCGCGTCAGGAAAGCGCGGTCGTGGCTGATGACGATGAAGGCGCCATTGTAGCGCGCCATCCAGTTTTCGATCCAGTCGATCGCCGCGATGTCGAGATGGTTGGTCGGTTCGTCGAGCAGCAGCAGGTCGGGTTCGCTGGCGAGCGCGCGGGCGATGGCGGCGCGGCGGCGCTCACCTCCACTCGCGGTCTTCGCTTCGCGCGACAGGTCGATGCCGAGCTGGTCGGCAATCGCCTCCACCTCATGCGCGGGCGGCGCATAGTCGCCCGCGAGCGCGAAATCATGCAGCGTCGCAAAGGGCGTGACGTCCGGGTCCTGTTCCAGCGTGATGACGCGCGCGCCCGGCTGGACCGAGCGGGTGCCTTCATCCGGTTCGATCTGACCGCCGATGAGCTTGAGCAGCGTCGTCTTGCCCGCGCCGTTGCGGCCGATGAGCGCCAGCCGGTCGCGCTGGCCGACATGAATGTCGATGTTGCGGAACAGCCAGTGCGTACCCTGGCTGAGGCCGAGATTTTCGAAGGAGAGGATGGGAGCCGCCATGGCGGTGCAGCTAGGGGGTAAGGCGTGGCAGGGCAAGTGGGGAACCGGAAAGCTGTCGCACGGCTTTCAACGCTGCACAGCGTCCGTTCATCGCATCCCCGCCAATTGCGGATGCAGCGATTTTTGCAGAGGAGACCCATAGATGAAATCCGCCCTCGCCCTGATGGCGCTTGGCGCCGCCGCGATTCCCGCAGCCGGCTTCGCGCAGACCAGCGTCACCATCGCGGAGACAGCGCCGGTCGTGACGCTGAACGTCACCGAAAGCGTCGAAGCCGCGCCCGATATCGCGACCGTGGGCACCGGCGTCCAGACCCGCGCGCCGACCGCGCAGGCGGCGATGCAGCAAAATGCCGCGCAGACGGAAAAGCTGATCGCGGCGCTGGCCAAGGCCGGGATCGCCAAGAAGGATATCCAGACCAGCGGCATCAATCTGAGCGCCCAATATGATTATAATAATCAGGATGGCCAGCCGCAGGGACCGCGCTTCATCGGTTATGAGGCGTCGAACCAGCTGACGGTAAAGCTGCGTGACATCAAGCGCGTCGGCACGTCGCTGGACGCCATGGTGGCGGCGGGCGCGACCAATATCAGCGGGCCGACCTTTTCGATCGACGACCCTTCGCCCATGCTGGTGCAGGCGCGCGGAGCAGCGCTCAAGAGCGCGAAGGCGCAGGCGGATTATTATGCGCAGGCGGCTGGCTATCGTTCCGCGCGGCTGGTGTCGATCAGCGAGAGCAACAGCGGCGGGCAGCCGCCCATGCCGATGATGCAGAGCGCCCGGTTCAAGGCTGATGCCGCGCCGGTGACGCCGGTTGAGCCGGGGCAGGTCAGCGCGTCGGTGACGCTGACCGTCCAATATGCGCTGGACAAATGACGCGCTGAAGCCGCCGTCATTCCGCGATGCGCCAGCGCAGGGCCGCCCGGTCCGCGCTGGCGCCTTGGGTCAGGCGCACATCAATGCCGCGATCGGCGAAGGGTTGCGTCAGAGCGGCATGATCATCGCCGCCTATGGCCATGTCTATCGGCAGGCCGATACGCTGCGCGGCCCATAAAGCGAGCGCCAGCGTTTCGGCATTGGCCGGCGCGCCATCTTCGTTGAGCGCGATGTTAGGCAGCGGCAGCACGGGCGGTTCGACCTCTATCGTCCAGCCCGGTGCCATGGCGGCGGCGCGCTGTTCGAGCACGCGGTAGGTGGCAAGGCCCGCTTCGGGGAGTGGCCGCGCGCGCACCAGCGCCCGCTTGCGCCCAGTGTCGATGGTGACGGCGTCGGGATCGACCCCGGCGATGAGCGCAAGCCGGTCGGTCAGGCGATCGACCTGACCCTGCACTTCGCGCCGCGCGGTCTGGACGGCGAGCAGCTGGGCGTTTTCGGTGTCGGTCCCTTCGCCAACGCGAATCTGCTCGATGTCGAGCGCGACGGGCTGGCCCAGCATGTCGCTGAGCACGCGGCTGGCGCGCGTCGTGGCGTTGCGTTCGTAGCGGCTGGTCAGGACGCTGGCGGTGACGGACAGCGGCCGGGCGTCGAAATCTATGTCGAGCTGCGAGATGCGGGCATCATCGGCAAATTCGCGGCGGATGACATCGCGCGCTTCGCGGGCGGCATTGGATTCCCAGGCGATCTGGCGCAGCGACAGGCCGAGCGGCACCGCCAGCGCGAAGAAGATCACGCCGATGAAGACGCTTTGTATCCAGCTTTGCCGGGGAGAAAGCTCGCGGCCAAAGCCATAGAGGCGCGCCATGATGCCCGCCGCCAGTGCAATCGTCACGAAGTTGGTGAAGAAGAGGAGAAACGCGCCGCCCGCCACGGTGGCGTTGAGCGTCGCGACACCAAAGCCGACGGTTGCGAGCGGCGGCATCAACGCGGTGGCGATGGCGACGCCGACGATGGTGCCCGCCTTCCCCCGGATCATCGCATAGGCACCCGCCAGCGCGGAAAAGAGCGCAACCATGAGGTCGAACAGGTTGGGCCGGGTGCGCGCGGCGATTTCGGTCGTCACCGTCTGAAGCGGGGAGAGAAGAACGATGAAGGCGGTGAAGAGGATGGCGATGAGCGCGCCGACCGCCAGCGTGAAGAGGGTACGGCGAATCTCGCGCGAATCGACGGTGGCGAGCGCGAAGCCAAGGCCCACGATCGGTCCCATAAGCGGGGAAATGAGCATCGCGCCGATGACGACGGCCGGCGAGGAGAGCAGCAGCCCCAGCACCGCGATGCCCGCCGACATGAGGATCATGAACGCGTAGCGCGGGCTCCATCCGTCATCCTCGCGCACCCGGTCCACCACCGCCTGATGGTCGATTTCGCGGATCACATGGCCGCGCCACCAGCGGGGCACGGCGCGCCAGAGTGGCGGATCGGCGACGGGCCTTTCGTCATGCATCATCATGAGACAAGGCCATAATCGAGCACGGCGCGGCTTTCCAGCCACCTCCGCGCAGCCATCATTCACCACCTGTTCAATGGACCGCACCTATGGCATGCCCATGACGATGAAGTGGAAAAGCCTGACAGCCGGCACCGGCATGCTGATGGCCGCCATGGTGACGATCCCCGCCGCCGACGCGGGCGGACGCCGGGACGAACAGGATGCCGCCCGCCGCGCGATGCTGGACGGGCATGTCATGCCCTTTTCCATGATCAAGCGCCGCGTCGACGCCGCGGTGGGGGGCGCGACCTATGTCGGGAGCGAGTTCAATCCGTCATCCAACCGCTATCGCCTCAAATATGTGAAGAACGGCAAGGTCATGTGGGTTGATGCCGACGGCCGGACGGGCGATATTATCGCGATGGCGCGCTGACCCCGCGCTGCACCCTGGTTATAACAGAAACGGAAATACACGCCCATGCGCCTGCTGATCGTCGAGGATGAACCGAGCCTGGGCCATCAGCTCAGAACCACGCTGGAAGGCGCGGGCTATGCCGTCGATCTGGCGACGGATGGCGAGGATGGGCATTTCCTGGGATCGACCGAAAGCTATGACGCGGTCGTGCTGGACCTGGGCCTGCCCACGATCGACGGGCTGACCGTGCTCGACCGGTGGCGCAAGGAAGGCAAGACCTTCCCGGTGCTTGTGCTGACCGCGCGCGACAGCTGGTCCGACAAGGTCGCGGGGCTGGACGCGGGAGCGGACGATTATCTGGCCAAGCCCTTCCAGAGCGAGGAACTGATCGCCCGGCTGCGCGCGCTTATCCGCCGGGCGTCGGGCAATGCATCGAGCGAACTGACGGCGGGCGACGTGCGGCTGGACACGCGGTCGGGCAAGGTTACGCTGAAGGGCGATCCGGTAAAGCTGACGGCGCAGGAATATAAGCTGCTGAGCTACCTCCTCCATCACAAAGGCAAGGTGGTGAGCCGCACCGAGCTGATCGAGCATATCTACGATCAGGATTTCGACCGCGATTCCAATACGATCGAAGTGTTCGTGACGCGCATCCGCAAGAAGCTGGGCGCCGACGTCATCACCACCATCCGGGGTCTGGGGTACAGCCTGGACGAGCCGGGGCGGTAAAAATCACCGCCGCTCCAGCCCGTTCGGTTCGAGCTTGTCGAGAACAGGTCCTGGCGCTCTTGTTCTCGACGGGCGCTTCTCGGCTTCGCTCGAAGCTGCTCGAACCGAACGGTAGATAGTGACCGACGCGACAGCCCCTCCCCCCGTCCGGTCGACCGGCTCCATCAGCCGGCGCATGATCGGCATTGCCGCACTGTGGATCAGTGTGCTGCTGATCGGCGGCGGCGTGGCGCTGGACCGCGTGCTGTCGGACGCGATCACGCGCAATTTCGACGACGGCATGAATTATGTGCTGACCGCGATGATCGCCGCATCCGAAATCGGCCCGGACGGCGAGGTGCTGTTCAACCGGGAACTGGCCGACCAGCGATTCCTGGAGCCCAATAGCGGGCTCTATTACCAGATCAGCGCCAAGGGGCGTGAGGATTGGCGGTCGCGGTCCTTGTGGGACCGGGCGCTCAAGGCGCCGGCCGAACATAATGATCGCCAGTTGCACGTCTATAACAGCAAGCAGTTCCCCGGCGAGGACTTGCGCATCATGGAGCGCACGGTGGTGCTGCCCGGATCGGACACGCACTGGTTGTTCATGGTGGCGCAGGCGCGGTCGGGACTGGACGCGCAGATCAAGACATTGCGATCCACCCTGTTCAAGAGTTTCGCGCTGCTGGCGCTCGGGCTGTTCGTGCTGGCGACGTTGCAGACGATCTACGGTCTGCGCCCGCTGCGCAAGGTCCGGCTGGAAATCATCCGGATGCGGGCGGGCGAGAAAAGCCGGGTGACAGAACCGATGCCGGCCGAAGTATTGCCGATGGTGGAGGAATTGAACGCCCTCCTTGCCCATAATGAGCGGCAGGCGGAAGAAGCGCGCACCCATGCCGGCAACCTGGCCCATGCGCTCAAGACGCCGCTGACCGTCATCATGAACGCAGCGACCGCCAAGGCGCCGGACCTTGGCGACGCGGTGATCCGCGAGGCGACGACGATGCGGCGGCAGGTCGATCATCATCTGGCCCGCGCCCGCGCGGTCGGCCGGCGCGGCGCGGCGCAGAGCCGGGCGGATGTGTGGAAAAGCCTGGGCGCGGTGGAGCGCGCCGTCCAGCGCCTCTATCCCGACGCGCGGATCGACATGGACGGCGACAAGACGGCCGCAGTGCGGGTGGAGCGGCAGGACCTGGACGAGATGCTGGGCAACCTGATCGAGAATGCCGCGAAATATGGCGGCGGCAGCGTGTTCGCGACGGTGGGCCGCGCGGCCGGCATGATCGAGATAGCGGTCGAGGATGACGGCATGGGCATTCCCGAAGAGGAACGGGTGCGCATCTTCGACCGGGGCGTGCGGCTCGATTCGGGGAAGCCCGGGACCGGCCTTGGCCTGGCCATCGTGCGCGATGTGGCAGAGATTTACGGCGGCGCCGTCGCGCTGGAGGAAAGCGAGGATCTGGGGGGGCTGCTGGTGCGGTTGCGGCTGCCCGCGGCGTGACGCGGGGCCGGCGGCATTGTATGCCGGGGCGCAACCGCTAAGACAGCCGCATGACTTTGCGCCTGACCGTTCCCGAACAGCCTTCCGACGAGGATCGGGATGCCGTGATCGCGCCGCTGCGCGCCTATAATATCGACCGCGCGGGTGATCCCAGAACGCGGCCGGTCGCCATATTGCTGACCGATGACGCAGGCCAGCATGTCGGCGGCCTGTGGGGCAAGTGCAGCTATGACTGGATGTTCATCGAATTTCTTGCGATTCCCGAGGCGCATCGCGGCGCCGACCATGGCACGGCCCTGATGCGCAGGGCAGAGGAGCTTGCCCGGGCGCAGGATTGCATCGGCATCTGGCTCGACACCTATTCCTTTCAGGCGCGGGGTTTCTATGAAAAAATGGGGTTCAGCCTGTGCGGTGAGATTGCCGATCATCCGGTCGGGGAAAAACGCTTTTTCCTGAGCAAGCGGCTTTAAGGGCGGCGGAGCCCATGCGGCGGCATCTCTATCTTATCGCGGGGTTTCTTTCGATCGGTTTGGGCGCGATCGGGGCGTTTCTGCCGCTGTTGCCGACGGTGCCATTCATGATCCTGGCCGCCTTCTGCTTTGCACGATCGAGTCCGCGGCTGGAGGCCAAGCTGCTCAATCATCGGCAGTTCGGTCCGCATATCCGCCGCTGGCGCGAACATGGGGCAATCAGCCGGCGGGGCAAGGTCGCGGCGGTGGCGGCGTTCGGGTTCAGCATAGTGCTGGCGCTCATCCTGTCGCCCTGGCCCTGGTTCCTGATCCCGGTCGCCGCCGCGCTGATCGGCGGGAGCTGGATCTGGACGCGGCCCGAAGCGTGACGCGCTATTCCGCGATCAGGTCGAGATAGGCGACGACGTCATTGTCGGTGGCGATGAAGAGGCCGTCCTGCATCTCGGCAGGCTGCTGTTCGGCGACGTGCAGCGCTTCGGTCAAAGGGCCATAGAGCAAGGTGGTGACGCCGCCGTCATCGCCCAGATGATAGAGGCGCACGGTCGCGCCGTCATAGGTGGTGCGCATGAGCGGCTTATCGCGCCAGAGCGACGACGGCGCAAGTCAGCGCCGGTCGCTGACCTTCATCGAGGGCGCAAGCTGGTTGCGGCCGATGCGCACGGCATCGTCGGTGAAATTGGCGACGAAGGTGGAGCCGCGCTCCAGCCCCGGCACGAAGCCAGCGCGATTGCCGTCGATGACAAGGCCCGCGCTGCTGTTCTCGCGGCCTTCGGGCGCGACGGTGATGAAGGCGGACCAGTTGTCCTTGTCCTTGCCCTGCACCATTTCATTGCCGCTGATCGTGCCGGTCGCGCCGTTGGACAGGTCGATCATGTAATTGGTCAGGTGCCCGGCGCTGTCGTCGAAACTGTTGCCGGTGATGGTGACGCGCGGCGTGCGGGTTTTAAGATAATGACCGCCATTGCCTTCATCGAAGCGGCTGTTGGTGACGGAGAGGCTGGCGAGGCGGCCGATATAGATGCCATGAGCGCAATCGAGATCGCGGTCGCACCGGCCGAGCTTGCGGAAAGTGGACTTGTCGATGCTGACGCGGCCGCCGGCATAGTCGCCGGTCAAAATGCCTTCCTCGCTATTGCGGAACAGGCTGTTGGTGACGGTGAGGTCGCCCTTTTCGAGGCGGATGCCAGCGCCATTGCCGTCGGGCACGCGAATATTCTGGAAGACGATGCCATCGACGGTGGTGGCGCGGCCGCGCGCGACGAGCGCGCCCTTGCCTTCGCACGGCACGCCGTCGAAGATCGCGGTGCCGGGCTTTGCGGCGCGAATGGTGACGACGCCGGCCTGCTGCACCGCGCATTGGCGATAGGTGCCGGGCGCGACGATGATGGTCCCCTGCCCGTCGCCGATCGCGTTCAGGGCATCGGACAGGGTGGCATAGCCACGCCCCGAGTCGCTGAGTGTGAAAGGCGCGGACTGGCCCTGTGCGAGCGCGGTCGCGGCGACGGCGACGGACAGGAGCAGGGCTGTGGACAGGATGCGCATGGCGCGCTGCATAGAGGCTTGCAGGCGTGCCGCCAAGCGCGCGCGAACACCCAGCGACGCACTGGCCTGAAATGGCACAGGCGCATGGGCAAGAGTGAACGGTTTTCGGGCATGACGCGATCCGGTAAGGAGGGGCATCCTTTGATCCGCAGGAGTGCATGTCCATGCCCAATTCCCCCTGGAGCCATCATCGCAGCGCCAGCCTGTCCGATGACATTGATTTCGAAATCAAGGGCCAGGAACTGCAGTTTCTGGAGATCGAACTGGATCCGGGCGAAAGCGCGGTCGCCGAAGCGGGCGCAATGGTGTGGAAGGACGGCGCGATCAGCATGACCACGGTGTTCGGCGACGGCAGCGGCGGCGCGGATGGCGGTTTCATGGGCAAGCTGCTGGGTGCGGGCAAGCGGCTGGTGACGGGCGAGAGCCTGTTCACCACGGTCTTCACCCATCAGGGCCACGGCAAGGCGCGGGTCGCCTTTGCATCGCCAACGCCGGGATCCATCCTGCCGCTCAAGCTGGACCAATATGGCGGCGCGCTGATTTGCCAGAAGGACAGTTTCCTGGCCGCCGCCAAGGGCGTGGCGATCGGCGTGCATTTCCAGAAGCGGATCATGACCGGGCTGTTCGGCGGCGAAGGCTTCATCATGCAGCGGCTGTCGGGCGATGGATGGGTGTTCGTGCAGATGGGCGGCACGCTGGTTGAAAAGGAACTGGCGCCGGGCGAGGAACTGCATGTGGACACCGGCTGCCTGGCGGCAATGACGCCCGGCGTCGATTTCGATCTGGTGGCGGCAGGCGGCGTCAAATCCATGATCTTCGGCGGCGAAGGCGCGTTCTTCGCGCGGTTGCGCGGGCCGGGCCATGTGTGGATCCAGTCCCTGCCCTTTTCGCGCCTTGCGGGACGAATGCTGGCGGCAGCCGGCAGCCGTGGCGGGCAAAACAGGGGCGAAGGTTCGGTGCTGGGCGAATTTGGCGACCTGATCGGGGGCAATCGCTGACCCGGGCGCTGACAGTGGGGAGGGACAGGCGCTCTTGAAATTCGGGGCGAAAGAGGCACATGGGACATATGGCATCCCCTTTCGATCCGGCCGACCTGCCGACCGGCATCATGATGACGCTGTCGCCGCTGGTGCGCCGCGTGCTGGCGCCCAACCCTTCGCCCTTCACCTATACCGGTACGCAGACCTATGTCGTGGGCGGCGAGGCGGTGGCGGTGATCGATCCGGGGCCGGACCAGCCCGATCATCTGTCCGCGATCGCGCGGGCGATTGGCGGGCGGCCGGTCGTCGCGATTCTGTGCACCCATACCCATCGCGACCACAGCCCGGCGGCGCGGCCCCTAAGTGCGGCGACAGGCGCGCCGGTCATCGGCTGCGCGCCACTGACGCTGGAGGATGACGGCCCGCGCGCAGATGCAGCGTTCGACGCAGACTATCGGCCCGATAAGGTGCTGGCAGATGGCGAGACTGTCGAAGGGCCGGGCTGGACGCTGGAAGCGGTGGCGACTCCGGGCCACACGTCCAACCATCTCTGTTTCGCGCTGCGCGAAGAAAAGGCGCTGTTCACCGGCGATCATGTCATGGGCTGGTCGACCAGCGTGATTTCGCCCCCCGATGGCGACATGACCGCTTATATGCGGTCGATGCAGCGTCTGGCCGAGCGGGACGACGGGATCTACTACCCCGCCCATGGCGATCCGGTTGAAAACCCGCAGCGGTTGGTGCGCGGCATGATGGGGCACCGCAAGCAGCGCGAGGGCCAGATTTTGCGGTTCCTGGCGCGCCATGGCGACAGCGCTATCCCCGACATGGTCGCGGAGATGTACAAGGGCGTCGACCCGCGGCTTTATGGCGCGGCGGGCCGGTCGGTGCTGGCGCATCTGATCGACCTCAATGGCCGGGGGCTGGCCCATCCGGCGGAGGACGGGCTGTGGCGCGCGACCTGAAAGCCTATGCCGGGCCGGTCGCCGCTGCGTTGCTGATCCTGATCGTGGGGGCGGCGATGCTGGTGGGCTGGCAACGCTATAATCGCGACTATGTGGTGAGCGTCGAGGATGACGGATCGGCGGTGACGAAGATCATCGCCGAGCGGATCGCCGGCAGCAGCAGCCTGCGCGTGTCGCGCCTCAATGGCACGATCCAGAGCACCGCGCGCGATGTGCGCGGCTTTGGCTGGCTGAAGTCTGATCAGGTGGTGAAGATGCCCTATACGGTGGATTATTTCGTCGACCTGTCGGGCCTGTCCGCCAATGACCTGGAATGGGACGAGCAGCGCCGCACGCTGATCGTCAACGCGCCCGATGTGAAGGCCGACACGCCCAATCTGGACGAGGCGCGCCGCACGCTGGTGCGCACCAGCGGCCTGTTCGTCACGCGCGAGGCGGGCGAGGCGCTCAGCCGCCGGGCGTCGGCCCATGCCGAAGCGCGGGCGAAAGCGTCGGCGCGGTCGCCCGAACGCATGGCGCAGGCGCGCGAATATGGGCGCACCGCGCTCGCCAAGCTGATGGGCGCGCCGCTCGCTGCCATGGGCTATGGCGATGCGCGCGTGATCGTCACCTTCCCGCCCGAAAGAAAGGGCGACAATCGCGAGCGATGGGACGTTACCACGCCGATCAACGAGGTGCTGGCCCGGCATCGATAGGACGATGATCGGGTCAAATTGACCGATCCCCCTCGGCAATGATATCATCACGTCAGTCAGGCATGCGTGGGGGCATCATGGCGACGAAGACAGTATCGGCTGCAACCGTTTTAAAGCGAGAGCATCGTTTTTTCTTCATCAGCGCCTGCATCATGGCTTTCGTGCTGATCGCGGGTTTTTCCACCAACATCCTGTTCCAACGATCCAGCTTCGCGTCGCCGATCCTGTATCATGTCCATGCCGTCGCCTTTTTTGGCTGGGTTGTGCTCTACCTGCTTCAGACGGGATTGGTGGCGACCGGATCGACCAGGCTTCACAAGCAATTGGGCTGGCTGGCCCTGGCCTGGGTGCCTGCGATGGTCGTGCTGGGGATGGCGATCACGATTCACGTCATTCGCGCATATGGCGGCCCCTTCTTCTTTGCCCGTGACGAATTTCTGATCGGCAATCCGATCGGCATCCTTACCTTTGCCGCGATCGTCCTGTGGGCGATCCGCATGCGGCGCCGTACCGACTGGCACAGCCGGCTGATGCTGTGCGCGATGGCGTCGATCACAGGGCCGGGGTTCGGCCGACTATTGCCTCTGCCGCTCATGATGCCGATGGCCTGGGTGATTTCGGCGGTGGCCTTTCCTGCGCTGTTCATCATTGCAGGGATGTGGCGGGACAAAGGGCGGGTCGGCGTGATCCATCCTGCCTATATTTGGGGCCTTGCCCTCCTGTTTGGCACGCAGATCGTTGCGGAGGTCATAGCCTTCAGCCCCGTCGGCCGGGCGATCGGCGACGCCGCGACCGCAGGGACGCCGGGCGCGGCGCGGCCTTTATACGCCGACTGGCCCCGGCATCCCTGATCGCCGTCCTTGATCCTCCGCGCTTGCCCGCTTATCTGCCCGTCCAAATGCTTTAGACGGAGATGACAGGGTGGACGCACGCGGCGGCATAGGCGGATCATTGCAGGGACTGGACCTGCGCGCGGAAATCGACCGGCTGCGCAAGGAGCGCAACGCCGTCATCCTGGGACATTACTACCAGTCGCCCGAGATTCAGGACCTGTCCGATTTCGTCGGGGATTCGCTGGAGTTGTCGCGCAAGGCGGCGGAGACGGACGCGGATGTCATCGCGTTCTGCGGCGTCCGCTTCATGGCGGAAACGGCGAAAATTCTGTCCCCGGACAAGATTGTCGTGCTGCCGGACATGGACGCGGGATGCAGCCTGGAGGACAGTTGCCCCCCTGCCCAGTTCAAGGCGTTCCGCGAGGCGCATCCCGATCATATTGCGCTGAGCTACATCAACTGTTCGGCCGAGGTGAAGGCGCTGTCCGACATCATCGTGACGTCGTCCTCCGCCGAAAAGATCCTGGCGCAGATCCCGGCCGATCAGAAGATCATCTTTGGCCCGGACAAGCATCTGGGCGGATATTTGAAGCGTAAGCTGGGCCGCGACATGCTGCTGTGGCCGGGCGTGTGCATCGTGCATGAGGCGTTCAGCGAAACCGAATTGCTCAAGCTCAAGGCGCAGCACCCCGACGCGCCCATCGCCGCGCATCCCGAATGCCCGCCCTATATCGTCGACCATGCCGATTATGTCGGATCCACCAGCGGCATCCTGGATTTCGCCAAGACGATGCCGGGCGATACGCTGATCGTCGCGACCGAACCGCATATCATCCACCAGATGGAAAAGGCGGTGCCGGACAAGAACTTCATCGGCGCACCGGGCGCGGACGGCAACTGCAACTGCAATATCTGCCCCTATATGGCGCTCAATACGATGGAGAAGCTGTATCTGGCCCTGCGCGACTTGCAGCCACGCATCGAAATGGACGAGACATTGCGGTTGCAGGCGAAAAAAAGCCTGGACCGGATGCTGGACATGGCGAGCGGCACGGTGGGCCAGGGCGATGTCGGCCCGCGTGGCTGAGGCCTGATCCGCGATGATCGCGCGGCTGCGCGCGCTGTGGCAGGGGACGCGGGCCAGCTACTGGTTCTATCCCGCGCTGTTCACCACCAGCGCGGCGCTGTTGGCGATCCTGACCGTCTGGCTGGACCGCCATGGCGCGGCGCAATGGCTGACCAGCCATGAATGGGTGGACGAAGCCCGGCCCGAAGGCGCGCGCAACGTCCTGAACGTCATATCCGGCTCGATGATCGGCGTCGCGTCGACCGTGTTTTCGATCACCATCGCCGCGGTCGTCTATGCGTCGGGCAGCTATGGCCCGCGCCTGCTCGCCAATTTCATGGAGGATCGCGGCAACCAGCTGTCGCTTGCGACCTTCATCGCCACTTTCGTCTATTCGGTGCTGGTGCTGCGCGTGGTGCGCGACGCCTATGAAACGGCGGGCGACCCCGGCTTCGTGCCGCAGCTGTCGCTGCTGATCGCCACTGGCCTGATGGCGGCCTCCATCGTGGTGCTGGTCTATTTCCTGAACCATGTTCCCGCCTCCATCCGCATCAACGCCGTGCTGGAAGGGATTGGCGAGCGGCTTCTGCGCAGCGTGCGCGATCGCTTTCCCAAAGAGTGCGCCGCCGAGCAGCAGGATCAGCCGCCGCAGGGGGCGCCGGTGGCGGCGACCGGCACGGGCTATATCCAGATCATCGATTTTGCCGGGCTGGACCGGATCGCGCGGGATGTGGAATGTCGGATCGAGTTGCGGCTGCGGCCGGGCGATTTCGTCCATCCCGACGTGGTGCTGCTGGCGGTCGTCGGCGCGAAGCCGGACGATGCGATGGCCGACGGGCTGCGCGACTGTTTCTCGCTGGGAGCGATGCGATCCCCATCACAGGATATCGAATTCCTGATCGATGAACTGGTGGAAATCGCGCTGCGGGCGCTGTCGCCGGGCATCAATGATCCCTTCACCGCCGTCACCGCGCTGCACTGGCTGGGGGCGGCGACAGCGCAGATCGGGGCACGGGACTTGCGGGGCGGGCCGGACCGGGGCGATTATGACTGGAACCGGATCGTGCCCATGAACGATGATTTCGATCATTTCGTGCGGCGCGGCTTTGGCGGCATCCGCGCGGCGGCGGCGACCAGCCCGATCGCGGCGGCGCAGTTCCTCGATTGTTTGCTGGGCGCAGGATCGACCATCAGCCTGACCGGTCGGCGCGCGCGGCTGCGCGAGGAGGGCGCATTGCTGATGGCGCAGGCGCGGCTGGAGCTGGCCGGGCCGTCGCTCGATGAAGTGGAGGCGCGCTATTGCGATTTCCTGGCAGCCATGAAAGACGGCACCCATGAACGGCTTTCTTCCTGACGCATTCGCGCTTCCCGGCTTCGACCTTGACGCCTTTGTCGCCGCCACCCTGGCCGAAGACCTTGGCCTCGATGGCCGGGACGTCACCAGCGAGGCGGTGATCCCCGCCGAGGCCATGTTCGACGGCGTGATGGACAGCCGCGACGCAGTGACGCTGGCGGGCCTGCCGGTCGCGGTAGCCTTCTTCCGCGCGCTCGATCCGCAGGTCGAGATCGAGATGCTGCACCGGGACGGTGACCGGGTCGCGGCGGGCACTGACCTGATGCGCATCCGTGGCAAGGCGCGCGCGATGCTGACGGCCGAGCGGTCGGCGCTCAACACGGTGCAGCATCTGACCGGGATCGCGACGATGACCCGCGCCTATGTCGATGCGATCATGGGAACGGGCGCGACCTTGCTCGACACGCGCAAGACGATTCCGGGGCTGCGCGTCCTGGAGAAATATGCGACGCGGATGGGCGGCGCCACCAATCACCGCATGGGCCTGTGGGACGCAGCGATGATCAAGGATAATCATGTCGCGGTCGCCGGGTCGGTCGAGGAAGCAGTGCGTCGCGCCGTCGCTGCCGGGGTCGAACGCATCATCGTCGAAGTCGACCGGATCGACCAGATCGAACCGGCGCTGAGCGCCGGCGCCACGCATCTGCTGCTCGACAATATGGCCGCGCCCGTGCTGCGCGGAGCGGTGACGCTGGTGGGCGGCCGGGTGCCGACCGAAGCGTCGGGCGGCGTGACGCTGGACACGATCCGCGCCAAGGCGGAGACGGGCGTTACCTATATCAGCGTCGGGCGGCTGACCCAGTCGGCGCCGGCGGCGGACATCGGACTGGATTTCGACTATGCCTAGGCTGATCCTTGCCCTGCTGCTCATGCTCGCGCCTTCGGCGGCGCTGGCCCAGTCGGCGCAATGCCGGATGCCCGCCACCCTGCCCCGGCCCAAGGCCGAAGGGCCGACCGCCAAGGAGCCCAAGCGCGTGCTGCCGATCGGCAGCTACACG
>NZ_DJDV01000105.1:17368-17543 GCF_002431195.1 Sphingobium sp. UBA5915
GCTGCCGATCGGCAGCTACACGCTGGCGATCAGCTGGACGCCGCAATATTGTTCAACCGCGCGGGATCGCGGCAGCCTGCAATGCGGCGGGCGCAACGGCAAATTCGGCTTCACCCTGCATGGCCTGTGGCCCGATGGCGTTGGCAAGGAATGGCCACAATATTGCCGGCCGACC
>NZ_DJDV01000105.1:17841-17976 GCF_002431195.1 Sphingobium sp. UBA5915
GATGTGGTGCGGGACAATCTCTGCGCGACGCCCTCAGTGCAATTGATCCAGCATGAATGGGCCAAACATGGCACCTGCATGACGACCAAGCCGGAGCTGTATTTCAACCTGTCGCGCGCCTTCTACCAGTCGCTG
>NZ_DJDV01000105.1:18380-18921 GCF_002431195.1 Sphingobium sp. UBA5915
TCTGCATGGACCGGGCGATGGAATATACGCGCTGTCCGGCGCATCAGGGCGGGGCGCCGGGACCCAGCTATTTGCGGATCGAGCCGGGGCCAAGCATCCCTGTCGCCCGGCCAGCGCGGCGCGGCGCATCCGGCTTGGCCCCCGCCCGCAAGCCCGGCCTTATCCTCGACCTCGACCCCAAGGTGCAGCCGCTCGCCAAGGATGGCAAAAAGGACTGATTACTGGTCGATCACCGCCGTCGCGGGATGATGGCGGTCCAGATGCTTGCGGATGATGCGCAGATTCTTGGTGTTGGACTTGTAGAGAAAGTCGAAGATATCGCCGGCGAACGGGATTGCGCCGACCAGCGTGTCGATCCCGACATTGGCGGCCATGCGGGTCAGATGCCATTTCGACATGCCCAGATTGCGCGCTTCCCACACGATCCACGCCCCCATCGCGGCGGTGGCGATGTCACCCACCACGGGCACCAGGCCGACCAAACTGTCCAGCCCGACGCGGCGGGTGGTGCCGGGGATCACGAACAGCCCCTCCAGCATCG
>NZ_DJDV01000062.1:0-6841 GCF_002431195.1 Sphingobium sp. UBA5915
CGGAAAACCCGGGACGCTTCAATCGCGATCATCTCGCCGGCGGTGAGAAAATCCATTCTCAGGCGTTTCGCAGAAATGACTGACACGATCGAGACCCTGCAAGCCACGAAGCGAAGGGCCATGGTGCAACTACTATGCGCCGCAGGGCTTACCCATCGCCAAAATTCCAGGGCTTCCGGGGGAAGGTTGCAATGGGCCAGGAGCTGCAGCTCGCCGCCATGGCCAGAAGGATCTCCCGGGGGGCACAGCCGCTGCATCGTTCCAAATTGCGACTGTGTAATCGTGACTGCTGCTGCCACGATCTTGCTATATAGTTCACCCAGATCCTGCTCCCCGATAAGCTCGACGCTGATGCGATGAAGCAGCGCCACATCCGAGGTCTCTTCCTCCACATCGTCTGGGGCGGCCAGGGAGAATAAAGGTGCAACTTGGATGGGGGCCATAGGCGTTACCCGCTTTATGAGGGACTCGTGGCAGACATAGCATTTGTCCTGCGGATGAACGAAGGCTTTCGTCTTGATCGAGATCAGCGCCCTTTGCTAGTTCAGTCGCTCGAATTGTTTTTCGCGGCTCGGATCTCGACTGAAATTGGGTCGATACCCACCTCCGCGATAGCCTGCGAAAGCGCCTTGCCATCATAGGGCTTGGCGAGCAGCACCGTTTTTGGCGCGGACCGATCATAGTCGAGCTGCGTGTCACCTGTCGCGAAGATGATGCCGATATGGGGCAACATTTCGCGAGCTTTCGCCGCAAGATTAGGGCCTGTCATTCCCGGCAGGTTCGCATCGGTGATCAGCACATCGACATGGGTCGTCTGGAGCGCTGAAACGGCATCCTCGGCGCTCAGCGCCTCGATGACGGTGAGACCGAGATCCTTTACCATCTCTGCGGTGCTTGCCAGGATGATCGCATCATCTTCCACGATCAGCGCAAGCGCATTGCGGCGCTCTGGCTTGGCGTCCGACGCCGGGCGGGCGGATATCGTCCGGGCAAGGTTGCGCTGGCGCTGATTGGCCAGCACATGGCGGAACTTTCGTGCGAGCGCGTCGCGCGAATAGGGCTTGGAGAGAAGTTCAACGCCAGCGTCCAGGCGGCCGCCATGGACGATGGAATTTTCCGTATAGCCCGAGGTGAACAGCACGGCGATGTCCGGCTGCCGTTCGCGCGCCATGCGGGCGAGTTCCGCGCTCTTGAGCCGGCCCGGCATGACGACGTCGGTGAACAGCAAGTCGATCTGGATGCCGCTCTCGATCACGCTGAGCGCGCTCGAAGCATCGACTGCTTTGAGGACGCCATAGCCAAGATCATTCAGCATCTCGACGACCGTGGCCCGGACGGCGTCGTCGTCCTCGACGACCAGAACCGTCTCGCTGCCGCCGCGGATCGGACCGCTGTCCAGTTCGACCTCGAGATCCTCATTTTCGACGGAACGAGGGAAATAGAGCTTTATGGTCGTGCCTTCGCCGACCTCCGAGTAGATTTTGACATGTCCGCCCGACTGTTTGACGAAGCCATAGACCATGGAAAGGCCAAGACCCGAGCCCTTGCCCTCGCTTTTGGTTGAGAAGAATGGATCGAACACTTTTTCGATGATTTCCGGCGGTATGCCGCTGCCGGTATCGGTGACAGCCAGCATCACATATTGGCCGGGCGCGACCTCGCTATGGCTGCGGGCATATTCATCATCGAGGCTGGCATTGCCCAATTCTATCGTGAGCTTGCCCTGGCCTTCCATCGCATCGCGGGCGTTGATGGCAAGGTTGAGCAAGGCATTTTCGACCTGCGCAGGATCGACGAATGTGTTCCAGAGCCCGCCGCCCACGATCGTTTCGACTTCAATGCCCTCGCCGATCGCACGGCGGAGCATGTCATCCATATCGCGCACGAAGCGCGTCACGTTGACGACCTTGGGTTCAAGTGCCTGTCGCCGGCCAAAAGCGAGCAATTGGGCAGCGAGCTTGGCGCCGCGGGTTACTCCAGCCATGGCGTTGGCAACCCGGGTCTCGGCTTTTTCGTTGCCGGCAATGTCGCGCGCCAGCAGCTGAAGATTGCCCGAGACGACCTGGAGAAGATTGTTGAAATCGTGGGCGACGCCGCCGGTCAGTTGGCCGATCGTTTCCATCTTCTGCGATTGCGCCAGGATCGCCTCGGCCTGGCGCCGCTCTGCCATCTCTTCGACCACACGGGTTTCGAGCGTCTCGTTGAGATAGCGCAGCTGCTCCTCCGCCCGTTCACGATGCTGGACCTGTCGTTCAAGGGCCGCTTCGCGCCGGACGCGATCCTCTATATCGAACACCAGCACATGGAAGCCTGCAACAGAGCCGTCTGCCTCGATCCGGGGGATATAGCGTACTTCGGCCGCGCGGTCCTCGCCCGAACGATGCGGCATGGTGGTATCGGCCACCACCCATTCGCCCGCCATTGCCCGCTCGATCAGCGGCAGGCGGGCCACATAGGTCTTTTCGCCAACGACGTCCCTGACATGGCGACCAATCACTTCCGAAGGCGGCTTGCCCACCCAATCCTCGTAGAAGCTGTTGGCGAAGCGATAGACATGGTCCGCATCGACATAGGAAATCAGGACCGGCAGAGAATCCGTGATGGTGCGCAGTTCGGCCTCGCTCTTGGCCAGGGCGCGCTGCGCTTCGACCTTTTCGGTATTCTCGATGACGGTGCACATCACCCCACCGACCTTGCCGTCCTCATCATAGATCGGCGTGTAGAAGAGATCGAAAATCACTTCTTCAGGCGTGCCGTAGCGATTGAGCACCATGGGCTGATCAAGATGAGAAACGACCTCGCCACCAAAGCCGGACGCCAGAATCTGCCGATTGAATTCCCAGATTTCCGGCCAGATTCCTGGTACGGTCCCACCCATCGCCTTAGGGTGATAATCGCCTGCAATGGCGACATAGCCGTCATTGTAGATCATGACATGCTCGGGTCCCCACATGAGGACCTTTGGCACCGGCGAGTTCAGCACATTGTTGACCGTAGCGCGCAACTGCGCCGACCAGCGCGAGGGAGTGCCAAGCTGCGTTGACGCCCAGTCCACCCGGCGCATGAGGTCGATCGATTCTCCGCGGCCCTTCAGCCACCAGAATGGGTCGGTGGATGCAACGTCTTCCCGTTCTCGCAGGAGCTTGAGCGCAGTGCGGACTACTTCACTGGCATTGCCATATTCGCCAGCTTCAAGCCGAGCTTCGATGAAGCGATCAAGCTCGGCGGTAAGGGAGACATTCCGGGAAAGACGATTGGCCATGGTGCCGGAGATGACAACGGCACAGGACTGTGTCAACAAATGTCACATTGATCGCAATGAGGGAAATAGCCTCACCTCATGATGCCTCCAGTTGTGCCAACAAACCTACGGAGGCGTTTTCGTCATGGCGGCTATTACGGCGGTGAGCGCCTAAATGGTGAAAGGCTATTGATGGCCTGCTTGAGCTTGGAAATGCCAAAGCGCGCCGCCTGGCCCGGCTCAATGTGGGGCATCGCGGGTATCTCATCAGGATCGACGAGGGCATGAAGGATGGCCGGCCCCTCTGCTGCCAGCCAGCGGTCGACCGCAGCCGGAAGCTCGGCAGGCTTTTCAACGCGAAATCCTTGGACGCCACACGCCTGCGCAAAGGCGGCGAAATCCATGTTTGGGAAAACGGAGCCAGGCGCTGGGGGCACGCCAGCCCCCTCCATTTCCAGATGGACAAGGCCCCAGCCGCTATTGTCATAGACGACGATCTTGACTGGAAGCGCATGCTTTACCGCGGTCATGAATTCGCCGAGCAGCATGGTGAAACCGCCATCGCCCACATGCAATATCACCTGGCGTTGCGGGTCCAGTGCCTGCGCGCCATTGGCAATGCCAAGGCCTGTGCCGACCGCCGCATTGTTGAATGAGCCGATAATTTGCTGACGACCCGACTGGCGTAACCAGTTCGACGCCCACAAGGTCACTTCTCCAGTATCTGTCACCCAGATGGCATTGTCGCTTGCCCGGTCGCTGATCGCCCGGGCGACGACCTGCGGATGAAGCTTGTCATGTGACCGGTCGAGAGCAGCCTTTTCATCGAGCATACTGTTCCAGGCTGCGCGGTCGGCGTTGACCTTATCCAGGAAATGCGTGTCGGAGCGTTGCGGCAGGCGGTCTAGCAACAGGCGCAAAGCGGGCCGGACCGAACCCACAACGCCCAGCGTGACCGGGGTCCGCCGTCCAAGGGCAAAGGCGCGCTCGTCGATCTGGATGGTTTTTACGTCCTCGGGGAGAAATTCCGAATAGGGATAGTCGGTCCCAAGCATGAGCAGAATGTCCGCATCGGCAAGAGCGTCGACTCCGGGACGACCTCCGATGAGACCGACACCACCGATCCAGCGTGGGTCATCATAGGGGAGAATGTCCTTGCCGCGATAGGTGTGGACAAGGGGAGCGTGGAGCCTGTCCGACAAGGCGCTGAGTTCGGCTGCGGCGCCATGGCAGCCATGGCCGCATAGGACGGCAACCTTGGTCGCCTCGCCGATTTGCGCAGCTATTCCTGCGATATCCTCGGCTGCCGGCGCTACTTCGGGCCGCGGTCTCAGCGTGGCGATGCTCGGCACGGATGCGGTGACCTTCGCAGAAAAAATGTCCGGCGGAATCGAGATATGCGCGACGCCCCGATTGCCATAGGCCTGCGCTATAGCCTGGTGGATCACGGAGGCTGCCTGCTGGGGAGACGCAATGATCTCGCTATAAACCGCGACGTCGCCAAACAGCGCTACAGGATCATCCTCCTGCAAATAATCCGTACCACGCTTGGCAGATGCGACGCCGCCGGAAATGGCGAGCACCGGCGCGTGATCCTTGCGCGCTTCATATAGCCCGGACACCAGATGATTGGCGCCGGGACCAGTCGTGCCGCAACATACCCCGAGCCTGCCAGTCAACTTCGCCTGGCCGGTAGCCGCCAGGGCGGCACCTTCCTCATGCCTGACACCAATCCACCGGACGACCTCCTGGCGCCGGATAGCGTCAGTAAAGGGATTAAGCGCGTCCCCTACGATGCCGAAGACCTGATGGGCGCCAATCTGGTCGAGGGTCTGCACCAAAAGTTCGGCAACGGTCATCGACATCATGGCTTCTCCTTGTGAGGGGTACCAAGGAGACGGCTTGCGCTTCAGGATGTTCCGCCATCGATCAACTGCGTTGTCATGCGATCTTGCCGATGATCGGAGGGGCATGGGCTATTTGCAGGTCGATCCCGGTCCTCATGCGTCAGACTGTGATTGTGATAATGCCTTTTGAGCGTGGGACCGGCAGCCCTCGACCTGCGTTGTGGGGGGATGGCCCAGCGTCCTTTCAAAGTCTTTCGAACCTCGGCCGGATTTGAGGATGCCTATGTCGCTGCTAAAAGCCAGAAGGCTGCGCTGGAGGCATGGGGAGCGAGGTCGAACCTGTTCGCCAGCGGCATGGCTGAGATAGTCACGGATCCGCAACTCACCAAGGCGGCGCTTGCACAGCCAGGCAAGGTCATCCGGGCGCCTCGCGGCACGCCAGCGCAGCACCTCGCGGCTGCGGGCGCCGCTCGGCCGCGTCGCGCCAAGTCGGGGCGAAAAGGACAGCGCGGGAACGCTGGGGAACCCAGCTTGGCGCGAGCGAAGCCCAAACCAAAGCCCAGTCGGAGCAGGCTCGACAATGCTACGCATGCTTTGGAAAAGCAAAGGCGACAGTTCGCGGACGCTTTGTCGGAAATCGACCGTCGGATAGCTGACCTGCGACAAGAGCGGGAGACCCTCCGGTCAAAGCGGGATTTGGCTCTGGCTAAATTGGAAGAGCGGCGAGATCGGGAAGACAAGGCTTACCGATCCGCTCTCGACAGATGGCGGGGTCAGGCCGAGCCATAATCGGCAAATGGCGTCGTGCCTGGTTCCACCGTCTCAATCGAGTGTTAAAGCGCCGCGCATCATCCTGGATAAGGACTGGCTTTCAGGAGGCCCGCAAGATGCGCGGCATTGCCCGCCACCATCTTCGCGGTCTTGGTGACCATCTTTGGCGTTTCGTCCAGATCCTTAAAGTCCGTCGATCCCATTGCTTCCCCCACCCAATAGCATGCGGCCACAGCCGGGATCGTCCATCCGACGTCGTTCAGGGCCTGAAATAGCTGAGCGGATGAAAAATGGGCGCCGTCTTCGTTGCCGACGATCGCAGCCACAGCGACCTTTCCATAGCTTGGCATGCGTCCCTGCTCGTCAGTTTCGGACAAGAAAGCATCCATTCGTTCCAGCACGCGCTTGGCGACGCTGCTAATCTGGCCCATCCAGATCGGACCACCGAAAATTAAAATGTCATGGGCCAGTATCTTCGATCGCAGGGCGGGCCATTCGTCACCTTCCCCCTCGTCAGAGGTAACGCCCGGCTTGATGTCGAATGCCGCGACACGGACTGTTTCGGTCACCTCGACCTGCACATCTGCAAAGGCCTTTTCAAGGACAGCTATCATTGCATCGGTTGAGCTCTCATCCGTCGTATCGGCTTTGAGCGTACAGTTTACCGCCAGCGCCTTGAGGGCCATGATCTTCTCCTGTTTGCAGATTAGGACTGTGGGTGCCTGGTCATGCTTGCCTGTGGAGGCAGGAAATCAGGCGTTGCCTTTACGTCGCCGCGTTTCCCAACCTTTTTTCGCGGCAGCGGACCGATCAGAAGCGCTCTGGCTGGAACCGCCTTTGCGTCCGCCCTTGCGCGAACTGTCATGATTTTCAGGCTTGCCGCGTCCGGAACCCGATTTGTTTCCGCCGCCGGATTCCTTATTGACCGTCGCCCAGGCGCGGCGCTCGGCCTCCTTGTGAGAAACGCCGCGATCCTCATAGC
>NZ_DJDV01000123.1:0-42886 GCF_002431195.1 Sphingobium sp. UBA5915
TGGTCATCAGGATCGGCCGCAACCGGGTCTGCGCCGCCTGAACCGCGGCCTCGATTGGTGAAAGGCCCTGTTCTTCCTCCGCCTGCTTGGCGAATTCGACCACCAGGATGGCGTTCTTCGCCGCCAGCGCGATCAGCACGACGAGGCCGATTTGTGTCAGGATATTATTATCCATCCCGCGCAGGTTCACGCCCAGCATGGCCGCGAACAGACACATCGGTACGATGAGGATGATCGACAGCGGCAGCGTCAGGCTTTCATATTGCGCCGCCAGCACCAGAAAGACGAAGAACACCGCCATGCCGAAGACGAGTCCCGCGGTATTGCCCGCGCTCTTCTGCTGAAAGGCGACGCCCGTCCATTCAGCGCCATAACCGGACGGCGCTTCCGCCGCGAGCTTCTCCATCGTCATGAGCGACTGGCCCGAGGAATAGCCAGGCGGCGTGTCGCCGTCGATTTCCACCGCCGGCATCAGATTGTAGCGCACCACGCGATAAGGGCCGGTCTTGTCCTCGAACGTGGCTACCGATCCGATCGGCACCATCTGCCCGCTGTTCGACCGCGTTTTTAGATTGGCGATGTCCGCCACCGATCCGCGATGCTCCGCATCGGCCTGCGCGGTGACGCGATAGGTGCGGCCGAGCAGGTTGAAGTCGTTGACGAAGGCGGAGCCCAGATAGACCTGCATCGCTTCGAAGATGCGTTCGGGCGGCACGCCCAGCAGGTCGGCCTTGCGGCGATCGACATCGGCATAGACGCGTGGCGTCCCAACGTCGAACAGCGTATAGACCATCGACAGGCTGGGTGACTGGTTCGCCTTGGCGATCAGGTCGTTCGCCTGTTTGTTGAGATCCGCATAGCCGCGTCCCTCCCGGTCCTCCAGCATCAGGCGATAGCCGCCGGCGGAACCGATGCCCTGGATGAGCGGCGGGGGCACCAGCAGGATGCGCGCCTTGTCATAGCCCGCGACCGCCTTGTTCGCCTGCTCCATGATGCCGGCGTATGTGACGCCTTCCTTCTCCCGCTCGGCAAAGCTGTTGAACGGGAAATAGATCGCCGCGCTGTTGGGTGCCTGCGTCTGCGACGGGCCATGGAAGCCCGCGAACATCACCGCGCCGCGCAGCCCCTTGATCGGCAGGATCTTCTCCGCGACCTCGCGTGTCACCTTGTCCGTGCGCTCCAGCGACGCGCCCGAAGGTAGCTGGACCACGGCCAGGAAATAGCCCTGATCCTGGGCCGGAATGAAACCGCCGGGCGTCACCCAGAAGAGGGCGATGGTGGCGGCGATCAGGCCGGCATAGGTCAGCAGCATCTTCTTGGGCCGTGCGACCAGGAAGCGGGTGAGGCGTCCATATCCAGCGCTCATCCGGTCGAACCCGCGATTGAACGCGTCAGCGCCCTGGCCGAGCTTCTGCCGCCAGACCGGATCGCCGCTGCGGTCGCGGGGACCATGTTTGGGCTTGAGCAGCAGCGCGGCGGCCGCCGGCGACAAAGTAAGCGAGAGGATCAGCGAAATGACCGTCGCGGTCGAGATGGTGACGGCGAACTGCTGATAGAAGGCGCCCGAAATGCCGGTGATGAACAGCGTCGGCACGAACACCGCGCACAGCACCAGCACGATCGCGATCAACGCGGTCGATACCTCGTCCATGGACAGGCGCGCGGCCTCCAGCGGCGACAGACCGTTTTCGATGTTGCGCTCGACATTTTCGACCACGACGATGGCGTCATCGACGACGATGCCGATCGCGAGCACCAGCCCGAACAGCGACAGATTGTTGAGACTGTAGCCAAGCCCCGCCAATATCGTCGCGGTGCCGATCAGCGAGACCGGAATGGCGATGATCGGGATGATCGCCGCACGCCAGTTTTGCAGGAAGACGAGGATCACCAGCACCACCAGCAGCACTGCCTCGACCAGCGTGTGATAGACCGCGTCGATCGACTGGCTGATGAATTCGGTGGGATTGTAGATGACGCTATATTCCAGCCCCTTGGGGAAGCGCTGGGACAGCTGATCCATTTCCGCCTGCACCTTTTCCGCCGCGTCGAGTGCGTTGGAGCCGGGCCGCTGCATCACCGCGATGACGACGGTGGGCTTGTTCGACAGATAGGTGTTGATGCCATAATCCTGCGCGCCCAGCTCGACGCGGGCAACGTCGCGCACGCGCACCTGCCGCCCGTCGGCATCGCTGCGGATGACGATGTCGGAAAATTGCTCGGGCGTCTTGAGACGGCCCTGCATTTCGACGCCGATCTGGAAGGCTTCGCCCCGGTCATAGGGCGGCTGGCCGATCGAGCCGGCAGAGACCTGCACGTTCTGGGCGCGCAATGCCGACACGATTTCGCCGGCGGTGAGGTCCAGTGCGGCGGCGCGGTCCGGGTCGATCCAGATGCGCATCGCATAATCGCGCGATCCGAACAGTTGCACGTCGCCTACGCCGTCAAGCCGGGCCAGACGATCGCGCACCTGCGTCAGCGCATAGTTGGACAGGTAATTGCGGTCGAACGTGCCGTCGGGCGATTGCAAGTTCACGACCATCAGGAATTCGGGCGTGGTCTTGCGGGTAACGACGCCCAGGCGCTGCACTTCTTCGGGCAGGCGCGGCACGGCGACCGCGACGCGGTTCTGCACCAGCACCTGTGCGGCATCCAGGTCGGTGCCGATCTTGAAGGTGACGGTGATCGTCACCTTGCCATCGCCGGTCGATTGGCTGCTCTGGTAGAGCATGTCATCGACGCCGTTGATTTCCTGCTCAATCGGGGCGGCGACGGTCGATGCGACGGTTTCGGCCGATGCGCCAGGATATTGGGCGGACACCGTCACGGTGGGCGGCACGATGTCGGGATATTGGCTGACCGGCAGGCCGATGAAGGCCAGCGCACCGACCACGGTGATGACCACCGCGATCACGGCGGCGAAGATCGGCCGGTCGATGAAGAAACGGGAAAAGCGCATCGGATCGTCCTTTGCGAGCGAAAGGGATGCCGCGCGATCCGGCTGGGCCGAATCACGGGCTTGGGAATATCGGTCAGTTCCGGACGCTTATCGGGCGAACGTCGCCTGCGCTGCGGCTGGGGCCACGCTGTCGACCGGGGTCACGGGCGGTGGCGCAGGCCGGATCGTTGCGGGCCGGGTCGCGACCTTGGCGCCGGGCATGGCCGCCTCAACATTAGTGATGACGACGCGGTCTTGCGGGTCGAGCCCGCTGCGGATGATGCGCAGCCCGTCAACAACAGGTCCCAGTTCAACAGGCTTGGCGGCAACGCTGTCATCCTTGCCCACGACCAGTACGGTCTTGCGCGCCTGATCTGACTGGATCGCTGTGTCCGGCACCAGCAGGGCGCTCGCCTGGCCGCCATTGGCAAGGCGCATATTGCCGAACATGCCCGGCGTCAGAAAATTGTCGGGATTAGCGAAGACCGCGCGAATGCGGATCGTGCCGGATCGCGGATCGAGGCCATTGTCGGTGAAGTCGAGCCTGCCCTTGTGGCGATAGTCGGCCTCGTCCTGCAATCGCACCTCGACCAGGCCGCCGTCCGCCTGATCCCGTTGCGACTTGAGGTAGAGCGCTTCGGAGGCGTCGAAGTTGAAATAGATGGGGTCGAGCTTGTTGACCGTGGTCAGCAAGGTCGCGCCATTGCCTTCCGCCCCGGACACCAAGTTGCCGATATCGACGCGGCGATCCGACACGCGGCCCGAAATGGGCGCGCGAACCTGGGTGAACTCGACGTCGAGCGCGCGGCTGCGTTCGCGCGCCTGCGCGCCCGCCAGTTCCGCCTGGGCCGCCTGCAAACGCGAACGCAGGGAATCGACCTCGCTGGCCGAAACCGCTTCGTCACCGGTCAGACGCTGGACGCGGGCATAGTCATTCTTCGCCAGCAGCAACGCGCTGCGCGCGGATGCGACGCTTGCCCGGGCTTCGGCCAGCGCGGCGCGGAACGGGCGCTGGTCGATGGTGAAGAGCAGCTGGCCCTTGCGCACATAATCGCCGTCCTGAAAATGAATGGCGGTGACGGCGCCCGACACGCGGGGGCGAATATCGACGGTCTGGCTGGGGGCGAAGCGGCCGACATATTCGTCCCACTGGGTGACGGCCCGCTGCAACGGGGCGGATACGCCGACCGAGGCGATCTGCGCGCCCTGCGCCTGTGCTTGCGGTTTATCGACCAGCTTCCATACGCCTCCCAGTGCCACCACCAGCGCGATCGCGGCGATCCCACCCTGACGGCGCGACCAACGGCGACGGGGCTTCCGTGCGGCCGCGTCCTGCGCGCCGTCGGTAGAGATTTTGCTCATCTGGTTCATGCGAAACTCCGGCGTGGGCGGGCATGACGGCCCGCACTGATGGTGGCGAGCAGCAGTTCAAGCTGCGCGGTGGAAAAGCCCGCAGCGCGAAAGGCGGCCAGAGCGGAAAGCGATACGGCATAGCCGCGATGCCAGGCTTCGACGGCCAAGCGCCGCAACGCCTCCAGCCGTTCGCTGGCGAGCGTCAGGTTCGTGTCTTCGCCGAAAATCCAGCGGCGCAGGCGGACGAAGCGCCCCGGCCCTTGCAGGGATCGCAAGCCATCGGTGCGCGCCAGTGCAACGATCTGCCATTCTTGCTGGGTGAAGTCCGTGGGGGTCGAAACCCCTTGAGCGATTGATGCAACCGGGGCGGGGCCGGCCATGGGTTGGCTGAAATCAAGGAAAGCCATGAGGATGCTCCTTCCTGTCCCTGTGAAAATCCTGTCTGAAGCGAATGCGCGTCCTTAGGCCCGGAGCGCGATCAAAGGCGTCCCGCGGCTTGCGCCCGAAATTTGCGCAGACCATCCCGTCTGGCCGCGCGGCTACGCGTCAGGGAGAAAGGCTGTGATGATGGAAACGATGCGACCGGGCGGATCCGATGTGCGCCGTTACCCCGCCGTCAGCGACAGCGGAAGATGATGGGAATAACGTTCAAGATTGACCTCCCCGGGCAGATGCCCAGTTCCTTCTATACCAAGCGGTATATATTAACCGGACCTGTCTGGTCAAGAGGCTTTTCTGTACCGGAAGGTATTTTATTTGCGATGCGGCATGGAAGCTGAATTCAACGTCCCGGCCACATCGACAAGGTCGTGTCGATCAGCGCTTTCAGGCGCTCGACCGCAACGCCTGCGCCAGCCTGCACAGCCATGCCCTGCAACACCGTCGACAGATAGCAGGCCAGCGCGGCCGGATCGACATGGTCGGGCAGGTCGCCTTCGTCGCGCGCGCGTTCAAGGCGTGCGACCAGAGCGCGATCCGATGATGCCCGACGCGCCAGGATTTCGTCACGAATACATTCGGAATGAGCGGTGCCGCCCACTGCGCTGATGACGCCCATGCACCCCTTGGGATCGGTGCTGTTGGTCTGGATCGCCAGGGAACCGCGCAACAGCCGTTCGGCCACCTCCCGCGACGTCGGCGCGTCCAGCGCGGATTTCATGTAGCACAGCTTGTCGCGTTCGTAGAGGTCGAGCGCCTTGCGAAACAGCGACTCCTTGTTGCCGAAACAGGCATAAAGGCTGGGCTTCGTGATGCCCATGGTTTCGGTCAATTCCGCCAGCGAAGCGCCTTCATAGCCGCGACGCCAGAACACCTGCAGCGCAGCCGACAGCGCCTGTTCGGGATCGAACTCCCGTGGCCTCCCTCTCCCGCTTTGTGTCACCGTTTCCATACCGATCGGTATATAGGCCATGGGGCCAGAATGTCCAGTGCCGCTAGATCTTGGCCCATGGCTCTGACCCGTCGCTTTCGGTGTCGGCATTCCTTTCAGGCCGGATCATCGCCGCCGCCAGGGGGCACCCGCCCGGCGCGTTCTTTCTTACCGGAACAGAGCATCAGATGGCACGGGCCTGGCTGCTGTTCGGGCTTTACAGGCTTTCCTCCGGGCGGGACCCAGCCAGGTGGGGGCGTTCCGCAAAAGGACACGGAAGCGGGCGCGGCGGCATGGGGTATGGCGGCCGTCGCCAGCGACAGGCACGCCAGCGCTGGCAGGACCGAAACGCTATACCGCATGGCTGAACCGTTGCTCACGCGGCTCCAGATAGGCATCGAAGGTCGATGCGATGGCGCGGGCATAGGGTAGCGCGGTCGGATGCAAGGTCACATGGCTGCCCTGTCGACGCAGCAGACCCAGTTCCTCAAAGCGGGAAAGGTCCGGCAAGGGCAGGGCGCCGACATGGGCCTCGCCCCGGCATAATAGCGACTCGATCACGCGGCCGCGCGCCTGATCATCCGGTGTCCGGATCACGCCGCGACAGGCGCCGGCCTGTCCTGTCGCCATCCTGTCGCGATAGGCGCCAGCGGCCTTCTCATTTTGCACAAGCAGGTCTGGGAAGGCACTGATCGCGCTTGCCCCCATGCCGATCAGGACGCCGGCATCGTCATCGGTGAAGCCCTGGAAATTGCGCCGAAGACCGCCACTTCGCGCCGCTTGCGCCATGCTGTCGCCGGGCAGCGCGAAATGATCGAAACCGATCGGCCGATAGCCGCCCGCCACGAGCTGGACATGCCCCAGCGCCGCCATGGCGAAGCGGGCCTCCATATCCGGCAGCGCGCTGGCATCGATCCGGCGCTGACGCGGGAGCAGGCGTGGCATATGCGCATAGCCAAACAATGCAATGCGCCCCGGCACCATGCGCACGGTCGCCTCCAGTGTCGCGGCCAGATCGTCGAGAGACTGGCCCGGCAATCCGTACATGAGGTCAAATCCCACCGCGATGCCGATCCGGCTGAAGCGCTCCACTGCGCGCTCCACCATGTCCAGCGGCTGGATGCGACCGATCCGCGCCTGCACGGCCGGTGTGAAGGTCTGCACGCCCAGATTGACCCGGCCGACCCCCATGACCCCCATCGCGTCAATCCACGCCCGGTCCAGTCTGCGGGGGTCCAGTTCGACGGAGATTTGCGCATCGCGCGCGTCGAAGCAGCGGATCACCTGCTGAAGCAGGCGGACGAAATCGACCAGCGGCAGGCTGTTTGGGCTGCCCCCGCCAAAGGCGATGCGGGTGATATGCCCGCGACCGCCAAGGCGCTGCGCCGTCGCCGCAATCTCCTGTTCCAGCGCATCGACATAGGCGGCCAGACGATGGCTGCGATTGGCAGCGCCGGTGTTGCACCCGCAATACCAGCATATGTCATGGCAATAGGGAATGTGCAGATAGAGCGAGACGGGGGTGCCCTGGGCAATCTGGTCGATCCGCTCCAGCATCGCGTCGGCGTCCACGGCGTCGCTGAACTGCGCGGCGGTGGGATAGCTGGTGTAGCGGGGCACGGGCCCGGCGAGCAGGTCGGGATGATAGGTCCACATGCCGTTTGCCTCGCATGGCGAGGACGCGGCTGCATTGCGCTCGATCAAAATTCCCGTTGCGCCTGATCAATGCAGCGCCCGCCGATGCGGGCCAGAGCGGCATCTCCGAATAGGTCATATCGAAGGGAAGGAGATCCATTATGCAGCCCATCAAGACGCTGTTGCTCGCTGCTGCCGGCGCCGCCGTTTTTGCGAGCGTGCCCGCCCAGGCGAAACAGGGCGACATCCTTGTCCGACTGCGCGGCATCGTCGTCGCGCCCAATGAGAAGAGCGGGAGCGTGCTGCCAGCCTTTCCGGGCGAAAAGGTCAGCATCGACAATGCGGTCGCGCCGGAAATTGACGTCACCTGGATGGCGAGCGACCATATCGGATTTGAGCTGATCGCCGCTACCACCAAGCATAGCGCCAGCGGGCGCAAGGGCACGACGGGATCGATCGGCAAGCTGGCATCGACCTGGGTCTTGCCGCCGACGTTGACCGCGCAATATCATTTCCTGCCTGATGCCCCCGTGCGGCCCTATGTGGGGGCGGGTGTCAATTATACGCTGTTCTATAGTGAGGATGCGTCGGGCGCGCTGGAGAGCGCAGTCGGCCAGACGAAGGTGCATATGTCCGACAGCTTTGGCTGGGCGGCGCAGGCCGGGGTGGACATCGACCTCAATGACCGGCTGTTCCTCAATATCGACGTCAAATATATTGATATCGATACGACGGCGCGGCTGTCCACCACGGCGGCGGGCGTGCAGAAAGTGCATGTCGACCTTGATCCGCTGGTATTTGGTGTGGGCGTCGGCATGCGCTTCTAATTAGCGGGGGCAGGGGAGAAGGGCGTCGTCCTCTCCTGCCCCACTCAATATCGGTCGTCGCCCACGCGGTCAGAATTGGCGCTCCAGCAGAACCAGTGCAGGGTCCCCATCGACTGGCCGGGCGACGAAGCCTTTTTCCCGTTCGAGCGTGATGGCGGCGTGATTTTCCCGGCTCTCGATCGACTGGATTGCGCGGATGCCCCATTGCCGTGCCTGCGCGGCGGCATAGTCGAGCAGCGTCCAGCCAATGCCACGCCCCTTATAGTGCGGGCTGATGGAGATCGCGACTTCGGCGATTTCGATCGCCTGATCGGCGGCAAGCGTGGCTGCGGCGATGATCTCGTCCGTGCCCGGCAGGAGGGCGAGGATGGTTTCGTGTCGCCCATGGTCGAAGGCCGCGATGTCCTGTGCCTGCGCCACGGTCAGATGCCGCACCGACGACAGGAAGCGGAAGCGACGGTCTTCATCCGATACGATGTCGAAGAAGGCCGCCACCGCCTCCGCATCGGCCGGTGTCGCGGGGCGGGTCGAAAAACGGAAGCCGGTGCGGGTGACAAGGTCATTCATGGGCATGCTCCTTTTGAGGATCAGGCGGCGGCGAGCCCGCGCACGAGAAAGGGCAGGCGCGTACCGTCGGGTTCGGTCAGGGTCAGATAGCTGCCTGGCGCGATGCTGTGGGCGTCCAGCCGGTAGATGCGCTCGTCGTCCGCGTCGCCCGGCGCATAGGACAGCGCCCAGCCATCACCGGTGCGCAGCAGATAGCCGTGCTGGTCGGGTTCGTTGGGCCAGAAGCGGCGCACCGTCGCCAGTTCCGGCCGGGTGCGATATTCCTGTTCGTCGATCATCCCGGCCGGATCGAGCGGCAGGCGAAGCACATAGCTTCGCGCTGCTGATCCCTTGGGGAAGGTGGGCGTGCGCGCCAATTCCAGGCGGATGGTCGACCAGGTCATGGCCACCATTTTCCGCGATCCGACGCAGCGCCGAAATAGGGACTATCCCGGATGGCGGGCCGGACGGGCGTCCGATAGCCATCGTGGCGTGCCTCAATGATCTGGAGGAGCCGATCATGAAGACGATCCTGCTGCATGTGCATGACGACAGAGGGGCCGAAGCGCGGTTGCAGGCGGCCTGTGATATTGCCCGCGCGACCGGTGCGCATATTCGCTGCGTCCAGTTGACGGCCATGCCCGCGATGATGATGGCCGATGCCTTTGGCGGCGCGGCGCTGGCACCGTCGGTGATGGAGGAACTGGAAGCGCATGATGCGTCGGTGCGGCTGCGGCTGGAAGCGCGGCTGGCCCGGGAGGATGTGTCCTGGGACTGGAGAAACTGGTCCAGCGACCCAGTGCCGGGGTTGCTGTTCGCCAGTCGCCTGACCGATCTGGTGATCCTGTCGCTGGCGCAACATATGCGGCAGGATGTGGACGATCCGCTCAACCTGGTGGAGGACGTGGTGCTGGGCGGACGGACCCCGGTGCTGGCCATGCCGGCCACCGCGCGCCATGTCGATCCGACGGGCTGCGCGATCGTCGCATGGGATGGATCGGCCCCGGCGGCCGCGGCCCTCACACGCGCGACCCCGCTGCTGAAGCGCGCGCAGGCCGTGCATATCGTCACGGTCGAGGAAGCGGACAAGGACCGGTTTCCATCGACTGAGGCGGCCGAATATCTGGCCCGCTATGGGGTTGCGGTGGAATTGCATGCCCTGCCGCGCGAGGGCGCGGCGATCGAAACGATTTTGGCGGAAACCGCCGTGCGCCTTGGCGCCGATTGGATGGTCATGGGCTTCTATGGCCATGGCCGCATGCGCGAAATGATCTTTGGCGGCGTGACGCGCGCCCTGCTGCGCGATACGCGCATCCCGCTCTTGCTGGCGCACTGAAAGGATTGCATGGTTCCGCGATGGCTGTAGCGGATGACGAGACAGACGGACTGGACCGGCAGGCGCATAGCCTTGAACAGGCGCTGCTGTCGTCGATCCTGAGCACCGTGCCCGATGCGCTGATCGTCATAGACAGGCAGGGTCACATCGTGTCGTTCAGCGCCGCCGCGCAGGCCATGTTCCAATATGCCGAAAGCGACGTTCTGGGCGAAAATATCGCGATGCTGATGCCTTCGCCCGATCGCGAGCGGCATGATGGCTATATCGACCATTATATGCGGACCGGCGAGAAACGGATCATCGGCATTGGCCGGCTGACCAGCGCGCGGCGGCGCGACGGATCGGTCTTCCCGATAGAATTGTCGGTGGGCGAGGTGCAGGATCGCGGCCGGCGGCTATTCACCGGCTTCATCCGCGACCTCACCGAGCGGCAGCAGGCGGAGCGGCGGGTCGCCGATTTGCAGGCCGAACTGGCCCATGCCGGGCGAGTCACCGCCATGGGGACGCTGGCATCGGCGCTGGCCCATGAGTTAAACCAGCCGCTTGCCGCCATCGCTAACTATATGGAGGCGGGGCGTGACCTGCTGGCGAAGCCGGGCGACATCGACCGGGAATTGCTGGGCGAGGCGATGCGCGAAAGCGCGGGGCAGGCATTGCGCGCGGGCGAGATCATCCGGTCGCTGCGCGAGTTCATCAAGCGGGGCGAGACGGTGCGCGGCCCCGAAAAGCTGCGCACGCTGTTGGCCGAGGGGGCGGCGCTGGCGCTTATCGGCATGCAGAGCGGGGGGATCGATATGGATGTGCAGGTGGACGCGCGTATCGACAAGGTGCTGGTCAACCGCGTGCAGTTGCAGCAGGTGATCATCAATCTGGTCAAGAATGCGGTGGAGGCGATGCACGGATTGCCCGTGCGCATCCTGCGGTTGACGGCCGCGCCCGATGCGGACGGCAAGGTCGAAGTCGTGGTGGCCGATTCCGGCCCGGGGCTCGACCCCGCCATGTCGCGCACGCTCTTCACCCCCTTCACCACCAGCAAGCCGGGCGGCATGGGCGTTGGCCTGTCGATCAGCCAGACCATCATCGAAGGTCATGGCGGCCGCATCTGGGCGACGCCGTCGCAATGGGGCGGTACGGCCTTTCATTTCACCCTGGACCGCGCGGACGAGATATGAGCCAAGCCTACCCCATCTATGTCGTCGACGATGACGAGGCGATCCGTCGGTCGCTGTCCTTCCTGCTCAAGACAAGCGGCTTTGCCGTGCAGCTGTTCGAGGGCGGGCTGCCGTTCCTGAAGGAGGCTGGGCATTTGGCGCCGGGCTGCGTGCTGCTGGACGTGCGCATGCCCGACATGGACGGTCTGGAGGTGCAGCGCGCGTTGCGCGGGCGGGGCGTGATGCTGCCGGTCATCATCATGACCGGCCATGGCGATGTCGACATGGCCGTGCAGGCGATGAAGGCAGGGGCGAGCGACTTTATCGAAAAGCCGTTCGAGAAGGCGGCGCTGCTGGCGTGCATTGCGGCGGCCCAGCGCCAGTCGGTCGCCGAGCGTGGTCTGTCGGCGCGGGCCATGGAGGCGCAGGCGCGGCTCAACGTCCTTACCGATCGCGAGCGCGATGTGCTGAACGGGCTGGTCGATGGGTTGCCCAACAAGACCATCGCCTATGACCTGGGCATCAGCCCTCGGACGGTCGAAATCCATCGCGCCAACCTGATGCAGAAACTGGAGGTCCGCAGCCTGGCCGAAGCGTTGCGAATCGCCTTTCACGCCGGCCAGGGTGCTGACGCTCCACCCGGCTGAGTCGGGCCGCATGCCTTTGACGCCGGCGTGACAGGAGCGAAGTTCACACGCTTTGCGCTTTTTGGGCTCGAAGCGACCCCTTCGCGCCTGCGAAGCGACCACGAAGCGACCACGAAGCGACACTAGCCCGCCGCGTCAACCGCCGCCACGCAGCGGCCGCGGGGCCGTGCGCGATGCGCTGTCAGGGTCGGCGACATGGCGGATGGGGGCGGTCATCCACCAGGATAGATCAGAGATTATCCAACATTGGAAGCACATGGCCCGCAGCGGGCAGGGGGCGCTTTTTCGCGTCAGCCCAGCACGTTGGGCAAATCCTCAAACCCCTTGCGCAGGGCGGCGCTCCAGCTTTGCGAGATACGGGCAAATTCCTCGTTATCCGCTTCGATGCGGGTGCGGACGCGAAAATCGAACATGTCGGTCGGGATCACGACCAGATCGAGCGGCATGCCGACCGACAGGTTGGAGCGCAGCGTCGAATCCATCGACACCAGCACCGCCTTGGTCGCGTCCTCCAGGCTGGTTTCGCGGGCGATGATCCGGTCGAGGATCGGCTTGCCATATTTATGCTCGCCAATCTGGAAGAAGGGGGTGTCCTCGGTCGCCTCGATGAAATTGCCGGCGGAATAGACGAGGTAAAGGCGCGGCTTTCCGCCCCGGCGCTGCCCGGCGACCATGATCGACGCGCTGGCGCCCGATCCGCCCATTTCGATATTTTCACGATAGCGTTGCTGCATCGCCTGCATCGCCGCGCCGATGATCTGCGCCACCCGGTACATGGTGTCGCAATTGAGGATGGTTTCGACATCCGGGTCGAAGGCGGATTCCTTGATCGCCTTGCTCAGCAGGGACTTGACCCCCTGGGTGATCGACAGATTGCCCGAACACAGCAGGGTGATCGCCCGTTCGCCGGGCACATGATAGGTAAAGCTCTTCCGAAAGCGCGCGATATTGTCCATGCCCGCATTGGTGCGGGTGTCGGACAGCATCACCAGTCCCTGGTCGACGCGCACGGCCACACAATAAGTCATGGCCCCCCGGCCTCCCGATGCAATTGATCCGATCGACGAATCGTCGGACCCTCCATCCGACGTGCGGACCGAGTTTTCAACCTGCGCCTGGAATCGGGGGCGTGCTTTGTTGCTGCTGGCGTTGCAATTGGCGCTGCTCCATCCCCTCTTCGGCCTGCGCGATGCGGACATCGGCGTCGATGCAGATGTCCCCCGCGACAGTGACGGAGCCCCGGATCGGAGCGGCGTCATCGGCGTCCAGGCCGCTCGCGATCCGCAGATAGCGTTCGGTGACGCAGACGCGGTTGGATGGATCGAAGCCGATCCAGCCCAGGTCCGGCAGCCAGGCCTCCGCCCAGCCATGGGTTTCGTGCAGCGTGTCGCCATCGCCTGAAAGTAGATAGCCCGAGACATAGCGGGCTGGCACGCCAAGCGTGCGCGCGGCGGCAATGAAGATTTGCGCGTGGTCCTGGCACACGCCAGCGCCAAGCGCGAACGCATCGGCCGCGCTGGTGTCCGACGTGGTGACGCCTGCGCGATACTGGACCGCATCCACGACGGCCGCCGACAGGGCGTGCAGCATGGCGAGCGGACCGCCACCGGTCGGCAGGGTGCGCGCCATCGCGGCAATCGCTTCTGAAGGGCGTGTCAGCCGCGTTTCGCGCAGGAAATAGCGGGGATCGACCCGGCCATTGAGATGACCCATCACACCATGCCGATCCTGCGTTTCGACCAGTCCTTCGGCCACGATCGCTGCATGGGTCAGCGGGCTGTGGCAAACCCAGATCGCCTCCATTTCGCCATAGCTGTTGGGGCGGAAGCCGGTGAGCCTGTCGTCATTGACCAACACCTGCCAGTCCAGCACGCGCTGCGCAGGCGTATCGACCGGCGTCAGTTTCAGCCGCATCGCGACGCGGCCCGTGGCGGCGGCATAGCTGTAGATGGTCTGATGGCGGACGATCAGCTTCATTATCGGGTCATCCAGGCCATCAGCCGAAGTGATAGGTCTGGGCGATCTCCGCGCCCAGCCTGTTCGTCACCATCAGGCCATGTTGCACGGTTTCGTGCAGACCCTGTCGGAAGATTTCGCCGCTGTCCTGGCTTTCAAGGCCGGCCACCATATCCTTGACCGTGTCGTGGCACGGCCCCTTGGCGTCGTGCCAGCCCGCCAGGCGGTTGAGCCGGTAGGCCAGCTGGTCGTAGCAATAGGCAACGCTGCGCGGAAACAGGCGGTTGAGCATCAGGAAATCGGTGATCTGCCAAGGGGTGTAGGTGCCGCCATAGACATGATGGTAGGCGCGCGCGCCCGACAGCGCATAGAGCACCGACGTCCATTGATAATGGTCGCGATTGCCGCCGATCACCTCGGTTTCGGGAAGCAGGACATAATATTTGACGTCGAGCAGGCGCAGCGTCATCTGCGCGCGCTCCAGCGCCGATCCGCAGCGCAGGAAATCATGACCTTCGTTGCGCAACTGGCCCGAATGGGCAGCGCCGCGAAAGGTCATGACGCGGGTTTTGACCCAGTCGATCAGGCTGGGGAGCTGTTGGCGCGCTTCGGCCACGTCATAGCTGTCGAGCTTGCGCCAGCCCTCATTGAGCGCTTCCCACATGTCCTGCGTCAACATGGTGCGCGCGGACTTGGCATTGGCGCGCGCCTTTAACAGGCAGGAGCGGATCGAGCTGGCATTGTCGAGGTCCAGCATCAGATAGGCGACGGCGTCGCTTTCGGTGACGGTCGATCCTTCGGGGAAGCGATATTCCGCCCCCGTCGCGCGCACGACCGATCGCCATTCGTCGCGATGATGCGCGCCCGGCAGGATCGCCATGCGTTGCCCCATGGTCAGGAGCCGCGCGGTCGCCTCGGCACGTTCCATGTAGCGCGCCATCCAGTAAAGATTTTCGGCGGTCCGGCTCAGCATGGGCGGGCCTCATGGCTCGGGACGGGTCTCATCATCATTCCTGCAGCACCCAGGTATCCTTGACCCCGCCGCCCTGGCTGGAATTGACCACCAGCGATCCTTCGGTCAGGGCAACGCGCGTAAGGCCGCCGGGCACGAGTCGGATTTGCTTGCCGACCAGGCAATAGGGCCGAAAGTCGGCGTGGCGGCCCACCACCGACGCCGGTCCCAGCGTCGGCACGGTCGACAGGTCGAGCGTGGGCTGGGCGATGAATTCGCCCGGATTGGCCTTGATGCGTTCGGCATAGGCTTCGACCTCGGCATGGCTCGCCTTGGGGCCGATCAACATGCCGTATCCGCCCGACCCATGGACTTCCTTGGCGACCAGATCGTGCAGATTTTCCAGCACATAGGCGCGTTCGTCTGGCTTGCCGCACTGCCAGGTCTGGATATTGTCGAGGATCGGCTTTTCACCCAGGTAGAAGCGGATCATTTCCGGCACATAGATATAGACCGCCTTGTCGTCGGCGATGCCAGACCCCGGCGCCGACGCCAGCGTCACGCCGCCATTGCGATAGACGTTGAAGATGCCGGGCACGCCCAGCAGGCTGTCAGGACGGAAGACCAGGGGGTCGATATATTCGTCGTCGATCCGCCGGTAGATGACATCGACCGCCTTTGGCCCCAGCGTCGTCTTCATCCAGACGCGATCATCATCGACGAACAGGTCGGCCGGCTCGACCAGTTCGACGCCCATCAGGTCAGCCAGGAAGCTGTGCTCATAATAGGCGCTGTTGAGCGATCCCGGCGTCAGCACGACGACGACAGGATCGCCCTTGCACGCGGGCGGCGCGACTTCCTTCAGGCTCTTGAGCAGCTCGGCGGGATAATCATCGACGGGCGCGACCACGCCCTGCGCGAACAGTTCGGGGAACATGCGCGTCATGATCTCGCGATTTTCGAGCATGTAGGACACGCCCGACGGCGTGCGGCAATTATCCTCCAGCACTTCGAAACTGCCCGGCCCGGTGCGCACGATGTCGATGCCCACGATATGGCTGTAGACCTTGCCCGGCGGGGTGAAGTCGGCCATTTCCGCCAGATAGGCGCTGTTCTTGTAGATGATGTCGGCCGGCATGATGCCCGCCTTCACGATTTCGCCGCGATGATAGACATCGTGCAGGAAGGCGTTCAGGGCGCGGGCGCGCTGGCGGATGCCCCGGTCCAATATACGCCATTCATTGGCGGTGAAGATGCGCGGCAACAGGTCGAAGGGAATGAGCCGTTCGGGATCGCCGCCTTCGCCATAGACGGCGAAAGTGATGCCGATGCGCCGGAAAATCGCCTCCGCCTCGTCCATGCGTCGGTTGAGCCCGGCAATGCCGGTGCGGTCCACCCATTTTTGCACTTCGTCATAACAGGGGCGGATTGACCCGTCGGGCTCGAACATTTCATGGAAGGGCAATTGGACGATCCTCCCTCGGCCGGCGGCCGGTTGTGCATTGCAATATTAGTGCGCCGCGCCGTGGTGAATGCAAGGCAAAAGTGGCGAGTGGCAAAAAGGTTGCCAGGCTGTTGACTCTAAATGGCGGAAAAGTCGTTTCTCTTCGTTTTAACGCGGGATTTTGAGGCGCGCATCATGCGCCCGCCAAATTTTTCGCGCGCCCCGTTGACCGCCCGAGCGCCGCTGCGTATAGCGCCGCCTCACCGTCGGCCATGTGCCGCGCGATGCCCATGGGGCGGAGTAGCTCAGCTGGTTAGAGCAGCGGAATCATAATCCGCGTGTCGGGGGTTCAAGTCCCTCCTCCGCTACCATCCCGGATTGTCCACCGGTGGCCCACTGAGGCCACTGGCAGACATTTTTCGAGGAAAATCAAATATTTTTCGCGTCCCGTTGCGTACGCCGGCGTCCCGGTGCGACCCGCTGCGGCCACCCACGGCGATTTGGATTGGGGGTATTTTGGGGGTATTTTTCGGCTGTCCCCAAAACAGGCGATACCCCCAGATGGCTTTGAAAGAACTTGAGGTCAAATACGCCACCAAGCGGCAGCGCCCCTACAAGCTGTCCGATGGAGAAGGCCTGCACCTGCTCGTCCAGCCGAACGGATCGAAGCTCTGGCGCCTGAAATACCGCTTCGACGGCAAGGAAAAACTGCTGAGCTTCGGCAAATATCCGACCGTCACGCTGGCGATCGCCCGCGAGAAGCGGACCGAAGCCAAGCGGCTGCTCGATCAGGGTGAGGACCCCGCCGAGGCCAGGAAGCGGGCGAAGAAGCAGAGGGCCGCGCTCAAGCTGTTCGAAGAGATTGCGCGGGCCTGGCACGCCAATCGTATTGAAGGGCTGGACTCGGCCCATGCCCTGCGCGTCATCAACCGGATGGAGCGCGACGTCTTTCCGGTCATCGGGAAGCGTCCGATCACGGAAATCGACCCGCCCGAGATTCTCGAGATGATCCGCGCGGTCGAAGCGCGCGGCGCCCTCGATATCGCCCGTCGCCTCAAGCAGAACGTCAGCCAGATCTATCGCTTCGCGATCGCGAGCGGCTGGGCGACCATCGATCCGACGCTCGGCCTCAACGATGCGCTCAAGCCCAAGCCGCCCGTCAGGCACATGGCGCGCGTGCCGCTCGCGGAGTTTCCGAAGCTGGTGCGGGCGATCTTCGCCTATGACGGCGAGGACACGCCGCGCCGCCGCGAGATCACCCGTGACGCGCTGCTGTTCACCTTGCTCACATGGGTCCGAACCAGCGAAACCCGCTTCGCGGCCAGGGACGAGTTCGAGGATCTCTATGGACCGAACCCGCTATGGCGTCTGTCGCCGGAGCGCATGAAGATGGAACGTGAGCATCTTGTTCCGCTGTCCCGCCAGGCCGCAATGATCGTTCAGCGCCGCTTGCAGGCGACGAACGATGCGTTCCTCTTTCCCGGAGCCAAGCCTGGAAAGCCTATTTCCGAGAACACCATGATCTATGCCTGCTACCGCATGGGCTATCTTGGCCGGCAGACGGTGCATGGGTTTCGGGGGCTCGGCTCGACCTGGGCGAACGAAGCCGAACGCTACAAGCCCGACTGGATCGAGATGGCGCTCGCCCACGAGGATGAGGACGAAGTGCGCGGCGCCTATAACAGCGCGCTCTATCTCACCCCGCGAAGGCGGATGCTGCAAGATTGGGCCGACGTGATCGACGCGGCAACCGCAGTGTCGGATGTCGAGAAGGATCCTATCGAGTTCTCACAGCTCACGGGCTGTTCTGCGCCCATCCAGCGCTTGCCGCCGAGCGACCGGAGACAGCCGTATTGGCAGCGCCCTCGTTGGGCGGCTTCGCGATAAGCGTCACGGCTCGGAACCGCTGATTAAGAGCGCGGCTTTCCACCATAATTATTATAAACGTCAGTTACTTAGATGCATCCGTGAATAGTGGGACTGAACAATAAGAAGCAGTATCGTATCATATCCTACCATGCCCTACGTCACAAATTCACCTACGTCGGAAGAGCGCCCTCATGGCGGACATTCGTTCAATCAAGCAGGCAATCACGGTGAGCGGCATCAACCATCGAGCTTGCCAATGCCCTGTACCCTAAGACACGATAACAATCCCCCCACGCAAAAGTCCTCCATGGCCTTCAGGGTCACCGAGATGTTCCGTGAAGAAAGTCGCCCACCCGACATGTGATCGATCCGGCGATTGTCGGCGAATGTGTACAGCGTACAGCTCAGAATAAACTGATAGGCCTGCAAGGCATCATCGCGCGATGACTTTGGTTTGATAGATATCATCGCCTCGACATATCGGCGAGATATTTCATCAAATAGCGGTGCAACTATTTCGTCCATCCAGAGTTGCACGCCTGCTATCTGTGAGATGAGGCGACAATAATTCATCCACCCCGGCTCACCGGATTCAAAACGGCTCAAGAGGGGGCCGTAAAATGCGCGGATGAGAAGTCGAGCCGATGCTTCCGGGCGATCTGGATCGAGGTCCAGCTCCGCAAGCCTTCGCAGCCGCTCTTCGTTCAACCACGCGCTGCGGCGTTCTATGACTTCCGTGAACAGCGCTTCCTTGGTTCCAAAATGATAATTCACAGCGGCGAGCCGTGTGGACGCTGCATCCGTTATTTCTCGCACCGAAACGCCGAAATAGCCCCGGTCCGCGAACAGCGACTCGGCGGCGTCCAGGATCTGCTCGCGCAGATCCGGTCGTTCCGTTTGCGGCTTGGAGATTGCCTTTTTTGGCTTAATATCTGGTAATTTCAATCATCTTCTCCCCCAAAAGCGCCCCGAATTGACATGTGAGTGGAACGTTCGTATCACTCGATCAAGGACGCGCAGCCTACGCTGGCTTCCGTCACAAAAATAGATGGTAGGGGAACGAAACTGTGAGACCGATCCTGATCCGTAACGGCTATGTCATCACCGGCGATCCTGCGATCGGCGACGTGCCCAGTGGGGATGTTTTGATCGTGAACGGACGCATCGCTGAGATCGGTCAAAACCTTCACCATGATGAGGCAGAGGAGATCGACGCGACCGGCACGATTGTAATGCCAGGCATGGTCGATACGCATCGGCATACTTGGCAGACTCAGCTACGCGCGATTTGCGCCGACATGAGCCTCATGCAGTATATGCGCTGCATCCGCTTCAACATCTCGCCCGTCTATACGCCAGAAGATGTCTATGTGGGCAATTATATCGGCGCCCTAGAAGCTCTGAACGCCGGGATCACGACGCTCTATGACTTCTCACATACGTCGCACAGTCCGGAACATGCCGATGAGGCCATCCGCGGCCTGCGGGACGCCCGGATTGCTGGCCTCTATGCCTACGGCTTCTATCCAGCACCGGTCGACCGGCCTTATTTTACGAGCGTCGACCAACGCATCGCCGATGCGGAACGGATAAGGACGCAGCATTTTTCGTCGGACGATCAGCGGCTGGGCATGGCGGTCGCGATCACCGAGGTCGGGATGTATCCGTTCGATTCGACGCGTAAGGAGATCATGACAGGCCGCCGACTTGGCGTGCAGCAAACAATTCACACGAACTGTTTCTGGGGCTCCGCTTTTTGCAGCGGTATAGAGGAACTCGCGGCGGCCGGACTCCTTGGACCCGACCAGGTCCATGTGCATTGCAATTCCGTGACAGACAACGAACTTCGCCTGCTCGCCGATAATGGCGCCAAGGTTTCATGCACGCCCGATACGGAACTGCAGATGGGCATGGGCCACCCCTTGATCGGCCGCGCCCACGATGTCGGCATCAAGCCTACACTTGGGGCCGACGTTATCTCCTGCAACGGTGGCGACCTACTCACGCAGGCACGCCTCGGTCTTCAAGACGCGCGCGTCCTGGCCAACGATCCGGTCAATGCGCAAGGTCGGATGCCTGAGGATATCCCATTCAAGGTACGTGACGCGATCGCGTGGATGACGATCAACGGCGCGGAAGCGATGGGTCTTGATCATCGCACGGGATCGCTCACGCCGGGCAAGGATGGCGATATCGTTCTCATCGCGCCCAACGACTTCAACCTCATGCCGCTGAACGACATGGTGGGCGCGGTCGTGCTGCAGGCTAACGTTTCCAACATCGATACGGTGGTCCTGCGCGGCGAGGTCGTGAAGCGCCACGGTCGCTTGACTGGCGTCGACTTCAAGCAGTTGCTCCGCATGGCGGAGGGCTCGCGCGAGCGGATCATGGAGCAGGCCCTGCGTCGCGGTCCGCTCGTTCCGCCGCCCAACACCACGGCAATGGCAGAGATGGAGGAGACCGCGCGCCAGAACCTGGCCGCATAGCGGGGTAGGAAACCAAAGGCGCCGCATGAACCGCGTCGGCGTCCAACGAGGAGGGGATTACGAAATGGATAAGCTTTGGCCGCGCGCCGCGCGGATCGGACTTCTTTTGCCTGCGGTCGTTGGCACAAGCGCTTACGCACAGACTGAGCCGGCTTCATCGGCTGCGAGCACTCCGCAGCCGGAGGCCGTATCGACGCCCGCCGCACAGGATCAGGGCGCCGGTCTTCAGGACATCATCGTGACTGCGCAGAAGCGCAGCGAGTCGGTGCAGAAAATTCCTCTCGCGGTGACGGCCCTATCCGGCAATGACCTCGCGAAGGCGGGCATCAACAGCATCGAGGGTCTGCAGGCCGCCGTCCCCAATCTCAACCTCGGCCAGCAGCTCGGCGTCGCGAGAATCTCGCTGCGCGGCATCGGCCTCGACAACCTCAGCACCGGCGCCGAGGGAAGTATCGCTTTCCACCTCAACAGCGCGTTCATTTCGCGCGGCGCCGCAGCGCTCAGCGCATTCTACGACGTCGATCGCGTGGAAGTTCTGCGCGGGCCACAGGGCACGCTCTATGGCCGCAACGCGACCGGCGGCTCAATCAACCTCATAACGCGCCAGCCCACCGACACGTTTTCGGGTTATGGCGATGTCACGGTCGGCAACTATGGTCGTTTGGCGTTCGACGGCGCCGTCAGCGGCCCGATTGTCTCTGATAAAGTGCTCGCGCGGATCGCTTTCTCGACGGACGACCGCAACGGCTATGGCCGAAACATCACGACCGGCACTAGGATCGACGACACCAATGCCCGTTCGATCCGTGGTACGCTGAAGCTTTTACCCGCCGACGATCTCACCATCACTCTGATCGCCGACTATCATCGAGAAAATGACAACGCGAACGGCTATCATTATTTCGGACCCGCGGGCCAGACTGCCAGCGGCCAGACAATCACACCTTTCGGCATTCAGTTCGGCGGCGTCACCGCAAGCAATCCGCGCGATATCGCAAACGAAGCCGATCCGTTCAACCGGCGCACGATCTGGGGTGTCAGCAGCGAGATTGCATATCGATTCGGCGGCGTCACAGCCAAGTCGATCACGGCCTATCGCAGCACGAAATACATTACCGGATCGGACCTCGATTCCACCAGTTTTCGTCTCGCGCCGATCTTCCAGAACGAAGACGACAAACAGTTCAGCCAGGAGTTTCAGCTCTCGTCCGAATCCGACCGGTTCCGATGGCTGCTGGGGGCATTTTATTTCCACGAAAATGACGCCGGCGCGATCATCATTCCCTACAATGATATTGGCTTCGGCGGTCCCGGCGTCATCCGCCAGGGCTATTATGCCGGCGGGCGTCTCGAGACTGATGCCGGCGCCATCTTCGGGCAAGCGACCTACAATCTGACCCCGGAGATTCACCTCGTCGTCGGTGGCCGTTACAGCATCGAGCGAAAAGGCATTTCCGAACAGCTTCAGTTCGACCTCGCGCGACCCTATTCGCCCGCCAATCCCGTCGCGCCGCTCGCCCAGTGCGGAGCCGATATCCCATCGGTCCCGACCTGCCAACCGCACAAGACCTTCCGATCCTTCACGCCGAAAGTGGCGCTCGAGTATCAAATCACGCCCGACGCTTTGCTCTACGCCTCGGTTTCGCGAGGCTTCAAAAGCGGCACCTACAATGTCGGCGGCGTGCAGCCGCCCGTGAAGCCGGAGAAGGTCACGGCCTATGAAGGGGGCCTGAAATCGGAATTCCTCGATCGGCGGCTCCGCATAAATCTTGCCGGCTTTTATTATGATTACAAGGATCTCCAGGTCGGCAAGGTGGTCAACGCGTCACTCGCGCTGGAGAATGCGGCGACAGCGACGATCTACGGTGCCGAGCTCGAGTTGCGCGCGCGCCCCACGCCCGACTTAGAACTGGGTCTGACCGGCTCCTATCTCAACGCCAAGTTCGACAGTTTCATCAGTATCGATCCCGCGCGACCCGGAGGTGACGGGCGCACCGTCGACCCGGCGACCGGCGCACCGGCTTTCAACAACGCCGGCAACCGCCTGCCGCAAGCCCCCAAATGGACGGTCGACGCCATGGCACAATATACCGTGCGCTCGGACCATGGATCCTTTGCCCTTCGCGGAGAGGTCTTGTGGGTCGATAAGGTCTATTTCAGTGCCTTCAACGTTCCGCAGGTGTCGCAGCCGGCAAAGACCAAGCTCAATGCCTCGCTGATCTACACCGATCCGGGCGATCGCTGGAGCGTGACCGTCTACGGCAAGAATCTCGCCAACAAGACGTACATCTCAAACGCCTTTGTCAGCTCCAGCATCGTGGGATTTGGCGTCAACGGCTTCCTCGAGGAGCCGCGAACCTATGGCGTGACCATCGGGTATAAGTTCTAGCCGGGAATATATTCTCATGATCACGATTCCCACCGCCGAGTCCATCATCGACATTTCGATGCCCATCGAGAATGATATCGTATCGGATCCGGCGGCCTTTCGTCCACGGGTCCGATATTTCGGGCACGATGATACACGAGAACAGATGCTGGCCTTCTTCCCCGGAATGACGGCCAGCGACCTGCCCGATGGCGAGGCCTGGGCGATCGAGCATGTCGAGCTGATCACGCACAACGGCACGCATCTCGACGCACCTTACCATTTTCATTCGACGATGGATGGGGGCAAGCGGGCGATCACGATCGACGAGGTTCCGCTCCACTGGTGCTGCCAACCAGGCGTCAAGCTCGATTTCCGGCATTTCCCCGATGGCTATGTGGTGACCGCCGAGGATGTTCGGGCTGAACTCGATCGGATCGGCGTCAAGCTCAGCCCGCTGACCATCGTGGTCATCAACACGCGGGCCGGTTCGGCCTACGGCACGGATGACTATGTCAACGCGGGGTGTGGAATGGGCCGCGAAGCCACGCTTCACCTGCTTGAGCGCGGTGTCCGGGTGACAGGGACCGATGCATGGTCATGGGACGCGCCGTTCACTTACACGGCGCAGAAATATGCCGAAACCGGGAATGCCGACCTGATCTGGGAGGGGCACAAAGCGGGTCGGGAAATCGGCTATTGCCATCTGGAGAAGCTGCATAATCTCGAAGCGCTTCCATCCTCCGGATTCACCGTGATGTGTTTCCCGACCAAGATCAAAGGCGCTTCGGCAGGCTGGACCCGCGCGGTCGCCGTCCTCGACGATTGAATGGAGTCTGGCCATGAGCAACAAGGTCATCATCAGCTGCGCGGTGACGGGATCGGCGCACACGCCGACGATGTCGGACGCGCTCCCGGTCACGCCCGAGGAGATCGCCGAGCAGTCGATCGCCGCCGCCGAAGCGGGCGCGGCGATCCTGCATCTCCATGCCCGCATCCCCGAGGACGGTAGGCCGACCGGCGATCCCGAGGTCTATGCCCGCTTCCTGCCCGTGATCCGGCAGCGCACCGACGCCGTCATCAACATCACGACGGGCGGTGCGGCCACCATGCCGGTCGCCGAGCGCCTCGCCGCCTCTGCGCGTTTCAAGCCCGAGCTTTGCTCGCTCAACATGGGCTCGCTCAATTTCGCCTTCTTCCCCGCCGCGAAGCGCATCGCCGACTGGAAATACGCGTGGGAGAAGGACTATGTCACCGGCTCCGACGACTATATCTTCCGCAACACCTTCCGCGATATCGAGACGATCCTCACGACGATGGCGGAGGCGGGTACCAAATTTGAGCATGAATGCTATGACGTCGGCCATCTCTACAATCTCGCCCATTTCGTCGATCGCGGCCTGGTGAAGCCACCCTTCTTCGTCCAGATGATCTTCGGCATATTGGGCGGCATCGGTGCCGATCTCGAAAATCTTCATTATATGAAGGAAACCGCCGATCGCCTCTTCGGACGCGGCAATTACCGCTGGTCGGTGCTCGCCGCGGGTAGGCACCAGATGCCCTTTCTGACGCAGGCGGCGTTGCTCGGCGGCTATGTCCGCGTCGGGCTCGAGGACAGCCTTTTCATCGAACGCGGCGTCCTTGCGGCTTCGAATGCCCAGCAGGTCGAGAAGATCAAGCGCATCCTCGCCGAAATGGGTCACGAACCCGCGAGCCCCGCCGAAGCGAGGGAAATCCTCGGTCTCAAGGGCAGTGACCGCGTCGCCTTCTGAGCCGTGCACAGGAAGCAAGCGAATGAGGGCTTCGGTCATCGACCGATTCGGCCGTCCAGACACGGCCCTTTGGCGTGCCTGAGAATCCGTATCGCCAGATGAATTCGTACCTCATCTTCATGATCCAACAACGGCACAATGCACAGCCCGTATACGCGGATGTCGACGGGGCTGCTTTCAAGGCGCGCTGTCGCCGCTCACGGCGACAGAGATGGTGCATTCACGGTCACCCGAATAGCTGATTTCCTTTGCTACTCGGCAAGGGAAAACCGTTGGCACCGCCGATTACACCGATACACCGTTTGGAAAAGCTGGATTGGAACGCCTCGCGCGCGCGCATCCGTCCCGCTGGGCGCGCTCAGCGTGACTATTCCAATGAAGTGTATGGGGTCATTTGCTCCGCCACGAGACGTCGCCGGTGCAGGCTCAACAATCCTCAATCAATGAGTGGAAGGAATAGTTCGCCAACAAATTGAATTGGACGATGAGCCCCAAGGCGCGGCAAATGGCGCCAAATCAAAAAATGCCGTGGGGAGGACAGTCATGGTCACAGCCTTTAGGACAAATTTGCTTTGTGCCACCGCGCTATCGATCGCGTGTGCGCTTGCAGTGCCGGCACATGCCCAGGACGCTGCATCGCAGGGCGAAAAGCCCGAGGCGCAGGAAGGTGGCCTTGAGACAATCGTCGTCACGGCGCAGAAGCGCGAACAGAATTTGCAGGATGTTCCGGCCGCCGTTTCCGCCATAGGCGGCGAGACGCTGCGCACGCGCGGCATCACGGAGACCTCAGACTTGATGGGCGCGATCCCCAGCCTGCAAGTCACCACTCCCTATGGTCGCACCCAACCGAATTTCTCGCTGCGCGGGATTTCAGTGGCGAACGAATTTTCCGCCTCCACTGCGTCGCCGGTTGGCGTCTATGTCGATGAAGTCTATCAGAGCTTCCGGGCGAGCCATGGCCTGCAACTCTATGACATCGACCGGGTCGAGGTACTGCGCGGACCGCAAGGAACACTCTACGGTCGCAACACCACGGGTGGCGCGATCAGCTTCTTCACGCGCAAGCCGGATCTGGGAGAGGCCAATGGCTATCTGACCGCCGGCTATGCCAATTACGACACTTTCACGGTGCAGGGCGCCGCTGAAGCGACGCTGGTTCCCGACATCTTGGGCGTCCGCGTCGCCGGTACTTTTGCAAAAGGGGATGGTTGGCAGCGCAATGTACTGCCTGGGAATGAGCGCGACCTAGGGACCACCGATACGATCGGCGGTCGCATCTCGATCCGCTTCCGGCCCGATCCCGATCTCGACATCAATTTGAAGCTCTATGCCGCGAAGGACGATCCATGGGGCACCGCGCCCTATGCAGGTGGTCAACTCGCGGGCGGGCAGGATGCGCTCGGCTATTCGCGTTACGATCCGCAACCTTTCCTAGGCGGGCGGTTGCTGCGTGACAATGAGGTCGCAGTTGATCGGGTAGGTAAGAACATCAGCAAGTCGAAAGGGATAGCCCTCAACATCAAATGGGATGTCAGCGACCAATTCTCCGTCACCTCGATTACCGGCTACGACACCGGCGACTATATCAACAATCCTGATGATTGCGATGGCGGCCCAGCCGATCTCTGCTCGATCGGCCTCACGTCGACGAGCAAGAATTTCAACCAGGATCTGCGTTTCAGCTATTCGAACGACCGCCTCGATATCATTGCCGGCCTTTATTATGGCAGGGACAAGGTCAAGACGGTCAACTACCCGGACTTTTTCGGGGCGCTGAGGCCGCTGCTGCTTGGCGCCGGTCTTCCGGGCAGCTACAATAACGCCGCAATCGGAACGCCCGACGCGATCCGCTATATCCCAGCCTTTGCCGCCAATCCGGCGTTGGGGCCTGGCGATGCCGGATTCTGCGACGCGATCGAGATCAATCCCAACGGCTTCCTTGATGCACGCTCGCTGATTGCACTCCAGACCGACATCGCGATCAATAATACGGGCAATGGCGGCATGGGGGGTAGCTTTTCGGCGGGCTGCGCCGGGGCAGGCGCGCCTCCGTTCACCCCGATCCTCGGCGAACAGCGTTTTGACGTGTCGCGCCCCTCGAAGGCGATCTACGGCGACGTAACCTGGAAAACGACCGAGCGGCTGACCGTGGCGGTGGGTGCACGCTACACCCAGGATAAGGTCAATTACCTTAACGGCAGCACTTTCCTCTATGCGCTCGACGGTACGACGCCGGTTGTCAACCTGATCCCCTACAGCAATCCATACAACCCCAATCTCGCGCCGCTTGAGCAGCGCGAAAAGGCAAACAGGCTAACCGGCCGTATCAATGTCAGCTATGAGTTCGCCGATGATATCATGGGCTATCTCCAGTACAGTCGCGGTTACCGCAGCGGCAGCTTCAACGGGCTTGCCTATCAGGGCATCAATCAAGTCTATTATATCCAGCCTGAAAAGGTGAATGCATATGAGGCGGGGCTCAAAACCCGGCTGTTCGATCGCCGCGTCCAACTTAACCTCGCGGGCTTCTACTACGAGTATTCGAATCACCAAGTAACGCAGGTGGTTGGCGCTACAACCTTCACGCGCAGCGCCAATGGTCGCCTGTTCGGTGGCGAGGCCGAACTCGCCTGGCAGGTGGCCGATACGTTGCGTTTCGATGCTTCGCTGGGCTATCTCAACAGCAAGTACAAAGGCAATGTGATCGATCCGGCAAACCCGGCAAGCCCGACATTGAACGTCAACGGCAATCCCTTCCCGAACGCGCCGGAGGTTACGTTCCAGGCCGGATTCGACTGGGATATGATCGATGACGGCACCAACAAGCTGACCTTGCGCGGTGATGCGTCCTACATGGGCAAGTACTATTTTGATCCGTTCAAGAATTATGGGCAGACACCGTGCGATACACCCCCAGCGGGATCGAACATAACGCTCGCGGGTAAGGCGATTACATGCGCAAATCCGGGCTACTGGCTCGCCAATGCGCGATTAACCTATGCGCACGACAATATGTCGGTTAGCTTGTGGGCGAAGAATCTGTTCGACAAATATTACTACACCTACGGCCTCAACATGAACGTGTTCGGCTACGATTATCTGAACCGCGGCATGCCGCGCACTTATGGCGTCGAAGCGACAGTCAAGTTCTGATCGCTGCTGCGACGGGGGCGGCGGGCATCCTCTCCCGCCCGCTGCCCCCGATTTTTCGACCTGACTTTCAGACCGAGGAGTATCCATGATGCGTTCCACCGGCAACGGTCCCTCATTCATCGGCACGGCGTACAGAATCGAGCGCGCTGCGATCACTGAGATCGGCGCAGCTGAAAGCACCGCCCAGGCGAGCAGCGCCGAGCGGCCGGCGCGCCTCCGGACGATTTAACGTGGATGCGTCTTGGAACAGAACTGAGCTGGAACGAATTTTCGCGACCCAACGCGAAGGGACGCGTGAGCAGGTTTCGCGCAGCTACGAAGAACGCATGGACCTGCTCGGGCGCCTTGGCCGGATATTTGAGCAGCACAGAGACGAATTGGTCGATGCCGTTGCCGCCGATTTCGGCATTCGATCCCGCTACGAGACTATCCTGCTCGACCTGATGCTTGGCATATCGGAAATTAAATTTGCGCGCCGCAATCTGAAGACGTGGCTGAGGCCGCGGCGGGTGAAGACTGACATCTTCGGCCTTCCCGGTTCATCGCGCCTGGTCCCCCAGCCCCTAGGTGTGGTGGGCGTTCTCGGCACGTGGAACTATCCGCTCGGCACCATATTCGTTGGCGCGGCCGGTGCATTGGCGGCCGGCAACCGCGTGATCGCAAAGCCGAGCGAAGTTTCCGCCAACGCCGCCGAAGCCAGCGAGCGGCTTGTGCGCCGGTATTTCGCCGAAGAGGAATTCGCGATTGTCCAGGGCGGGCCCGACATGGCACAGGCGATGACGGCCCTACCTTTCGACCATATTCTCTTCACCGGTTCACCCGCGGTTGGCCGCAAAGTCTATGAAGCGGCGGCTGCCAACCTTACACCTGTTACTCTGGAACTTGGCGGCAAATGCCCTGCCATCGTGGGCAAGGGTGCATCGCTTGCACAAGTCTGTGAAAGCTTAGTGTTCGGCAAGCTGCTCAACGCCGGCCAGACCTGCATCGCCGCTGACTATGCCTTCGTCCATGTCGATCAGATGGAAAGCTTCGTCGCCGCACTCCGCGCTCAGGTTGCCAAATGCTACCCCAACGCGGCAAGCAACCCCGATTTCACCAGTATCATCAATGACCGACAGTTCGCGCGGCTCCAAGGTTTGCTCGATGATGCCGAAGCCAAGGGCGCGACGGTGCTCAACCTCTCGGACAACGGCGATGGAACGCTTCCTGAACGGCATCGGATCGTGCCGTTGGCGGTTCTCGACGTTACCGATGACATGGCGATGATGCAGGAGGAGATTTTCGGACCGATCCTGCCGATCATGCCATATCGCTCCGAAGACGATCTCATTCGCTACGTAAACCGGCATGAGCGCCCGCTGGCGCTCTATTATTTTGGCGACGAAAGTGAGGAACGGCGCAAGATCATTTCCGAAACGCACGCTGGCGGCGTGACTCTCAACGGCACGGTCATGCACGTCTTCCAGCGCCGGCTGCCTTTCGGTGGCATCGGACAGAGCGGCATCGGTGCCTATACCGGCGTCGCCAGTTTCGAGCGCTTCACTCATTACAAGCCGGTGTTCTCTCAGCCGAAACTCAGCCTGCTTGGTCAACTTCTGCCACCCTATTCGAGCAAGACCGAAGGACTACTCAACATCTTCGAAAAGATCCTCTGACGTGGCTGCGGCGGTTGATGCTGGCATGTTGCATGACGCCGGGTCGCCAGCATGGGTCGAATGACAAGGGAAGCAAATGGCTGACTATGTAATTATTGGAGGTGGGTCGTCGGGCGGCGTTATCGCCAGCCGGTTGTCCGAGGACCCCGATGTCACCGTTTGCCTGCTCGAGGCAGGCGGCCCAGGCACCTCGCCGCTTGTGTCCACGCCCGGCGCTTTTGCGGCGCTGATCCAAGACTATCGGATCAATACGCTCAACTGGCGGTTCAACACCGACCCTTCAAAGGCGCTCAACGACCGCCGCCTCTACAATCCGCGCGGGAAGATGCTGGGTGGATCGAGCGGTATGAACGGGATGGTCTATATCCGCGGCGACCGGTCGGATTTCGACCACTGGGCCGAACTCGGCAACGACGGCTGGGGTTACAACGATGTCCTGTCCTATTTCCGCAAGGCTGAGAATAATGAGCGCGGTGAGGATGAGTTTCACGGCTCGTCGGGACCGCTTCACGTATCCAACGGCAAGCGCGAATTCGATGTCTATGATGCTTTCATCGAGGCGGCGACTGGACTGGACCATCAAGCCAATCCGGACTTCAATGGGGCCAGCCAGGAAGGTGTCGGCATCTATCAGTTTACCGTGAAGGACGGGAAGCGCGCCAGCGTGAAGGCGTGTTACCTTGATCCGGTGATGGGCAGGCGCGGCAACCTCCGCGTCGAAGTACATGCCCGCGTCCATCGTATCAGGTTTGAGGGCAACCGCGCGGTGGCAGTCGAGTATTCCCAGGACGGGCAGTTGAAGACGATCCCGTGCGAAAAGGAAGTCATTGTCAGCGGCGGCGCCTATAATTCGCCCCAACTGTTGATGCTTTCCGGTATCGGACCGCGTGATGAGTTGGAGAAGCATGGAATCGAAGTGATTCATGATATTCCCGGTGTCGGCCAGAATCTTCACGACCATCCTGACCTGATGCTGATCTACCAGTCGAAGAAGCGGCTCGGGATCGCACTCAATGTCGTTGGCGCGATCAAGACCGTGCGAGACCTATTCCAGTATCTCACGCAAAGGAAAAGCTGGCTGGCATCGCCGCCCACGGCTGCAGGCGGTTTCTTGCGATCCGCGCCGGGGCAGAACCGGGCGGATTGCCAGGTCCATGTCGTGCCGGTCGCCTATCGCGACCATGCGCGCGACTACAAGCTGATGACGAAATGGGGCTATACGATCATTCTCAATATTGGGCGCCCAAAGAGCCGCGGCTGGGTTGCCTTACATGACTCAAACCCCGAATCCGATCCCAAGATGGACCTCAATCTCTTGAGTCATCCCGACGACCTCAAGACGTTGCGCAATGCCTTCCGTGTCGTGCAGGAGATCCTGCATTCGGATCGCATGAAGGCGATGATGAAACGGCCTCTCTATCCTGACCGCTACCTTGAAACTGATGAAGAGATCGACGCCTATATCCGGGCAGAAGCCAATCATGCTTATCATCCGGTGGGAACATGCAAGATGGGCACCGACGAGATGGCGGTGGTCGACAACCGCCTGCGCGTTCACGGCCTCGCAAATATCCGCGTGGCCGATGCCTCGATCATGCCATCAGTCGTCAACGGCAACACCAATGCAACCTGCATCATGATCGGCGAGAAAGCCGCCGACATGATCCGGCACGATAATATGAGCAGCAAGAATAGCATCGCAGAATATTGAATTGGACGATTGGATCAATGCTGCAGACACAGATGCTTACGAAAAGAAGTCCGGAGAGGCCTATCGCATGTCAGTTTATTATGTGTCGACTGCGCCATTGTGGGCGAGCGCCTTAGAGGAGCGCGGCTGATGGACGTCCGTACGCAAATACGTCGCGCCGCACGTTATTTCGCCCAGCAAGAGGCTCTCGTTCACGGCCACAGGCGGTTGACTTTCTCGGAAGCCTGGTTGCGCGGCGTGAAGCTCGCAAATGCTCTTGCGGAGTGCGGCCTTCAACCGGGTGACCGGATTGCTACGCTGGAGAAGAACTCCATCGAGGCCGCCGACATCATACTGGCGGCTGCCATTGGAAACTATACGCGTGTTCCTCTCTATGCGCGCAACCGATGTGAAGCGCACGCCCATATGATCGCGAGTACCGGATCTCGGTTGGCGCTGGTCGATGAGGCATTGGCTTCGGAGTTGGCGGGGCTGGATGCCCAAGCTCCGACGCTTGAGCGGATCATTATCCGCGATCACAACTATGAGAATTGGTTGGCGACAGCCTCGGACCGGGATCCCGATCCCGTCGTCGCGCCGGAGGACTATTGTGTCATCCGCCACACCGGCGGCACGACGGGCAAACCCAAGGGCGTTGCCTATCGGCACCGTTCATGGATGACGATCTCCGCCGCATTTTTCAGCATCGGCCCCCAAGTGGCTCCAGGGGATGCCATTCTGCATGTCGGCCCGTTGTCCCATGCATCGGGCTTCCTGTTCGTGCCGGCCTGGTATTGCGGCGCCCGCAACGTGATGATGGACGGCTTCGATCCAGCGTCCTTTCTTGACACTCTCGAGCAGGAACGGATCAGCCATGCCTTTGTAGCCCCCACCATGCTCAATGCCATAGTGCATCACGACGGGGCATATGGCCGCCACTTTCCGAATTTGAAGTTTCTGCTGAGTGCTTCAGCGCCGATCTCCGAGCCGACGCTTCGCAAGTCGTGCCAGATATTCGGGAATCATGTTCTTCATTCGGGCTATGGACAGACCGAAATCCTGCCCATCGCGTCTATGGGGCCCAACGAGTGGTTCGGCGAATTTGAAGGTTCTGCCCCAATTCGGGCGGTCGGACGTCCCATGAGCGGCGCCGATATCGAAATCCGTAACGAGGACGGAAAGGTGCTGGGACCAAACGAGCCCGGCGAGATCGTCGCACGGTTCGAAAATGGCCAGATGGAGGAATTCTGGAACGATCCGGAGGAAACCGCCCGGCGCATGGAAGATGGCTGGGTCAAAACCGGCGATGTCGGCATGATCGACACAAACGGATTTTTGTATCTGCTCGATCGCAACAACGACATGATCGTGTCAGGCGGCTTCAATATCTATCCCACCGAAATCGAAAACGTAATTGCCGACCATCCCGGTGTACTCGAGGTCGCGGTCTTTGGCGTGCCCCATGAAAAATGGGGTGAAACGCCGCTTGCAATGGTGCGTGTCAAGCCCGGAGCACAAATCACGGAGACCGAGATAATAGATTTGGTGCGCCAGCGTCTGGGCTCCGCAAAAAAGCCAAGCAAGGTCGTTTTTACCGCCGAGCCACTGCCGTTGAGCAATGTCGGAAAGGTGCTTCGTTCAAAGCTTCGAGAGCCCTATTGGGCGGGCCAGGACCGGCGCATTTCGGGGGCATGACCGACGCAGCCATCCTAGCCACATCCTCTATTCCGGTGACCGCCTGCCGGCGCGCGGGAGACTGCAATGGATTATGAATACATCCTGGTTGAGCAACGCGGCCCAGCGCTTTGGGTGACCCTCAACCGGCCGGCAGCGTTGAACAGTCTGTCGTTGGCTTTGGCCGAGGAACTAGCCGCAGCGATCGAGGCAGCGGAAGCAGATGCGACGGTGCGCGCTTGCATTCTTACCGGCGCCGGACGGGCGTTTTGCGCTGGCGCGGATCTGCTCGCAATTGGCGATGGAACAGGCGGACAAACTCTCGCCGAACGCTTAAATCTGTTTCTGCCGCGGCTCGGTCAGGCTTTTAACAGGATCGAGACGTCGCGCCTTCCGATAATTGCGGCGGTCAACGGCCTTACGCTCGCCGGCGGCTTGGAACTGGTGTTGTGCTGTGATCTCGTCATTGCCGCGCACCCGGCCAGATTTGGCGACGCCCATGCAAATTACGGCCTGTTGCCCGGCGGTGGAGGGTCGGTTCGACTCCCTAGGAAGATCGGCGAAGCGCGTGCGAAACATCTGATGATGACCGGCGGGACCATCTCGGCTGCCGAGATGAAGGAAGCCGGACTCGTGACCCAACTGGTTGCTCCCGAGGATCTCATTGCGGCAGCGCAAGCGCTGGTAGAATCTCTTGCAGAAAAGAGCCGGCCAGGGCTCGCCTACATGAAGCAGCTAGTCCGCGCTGCGCAGGATAGCTCGCTCGAAGTCGGGCTGCGTCAGGAACTCGAAGCCATGGCTGCTTACGCCTTGTCCAACGACATTGTCGAAGGACTGGCGGCATTCCGGGAGAAGCGGAAGCCCGATTTTTCCGACCGGTGAGACCTGATCGGATGCGGAACACATTGGAAGAATGGATCAACGAATGACCGACATATTCGTCATGGGGGTTGGGATGACCCCGTTCGGAAAACAGTTCGACAAGAGCCTGAAAATGCTCTGCGCCGAAGCTTCGTCGCAGGCCTTTTCCGACGCAGGATGCACCGCCGGCGATGTCGAAGCCATCTTCTTCGGCAATTGCGTCCAGGGGCATATGGAGGGCCAGGACATGATCCGCGGCGAAATCGTGGCGCGAGCGATGGGCATCTCAAGCGTTCCCGTGGTGAATGTCGAAAACGCATGTGCGACGGCTTCCACGGCCTTGCACATGGCCGCCGCCTATGTTCGATCGGGGGCAGCGGATGTCGTACTCGCGCTCGGCGCGGAGAAGATGTACTCGCCCGACAAGGCGCTCATGTTCAGTGCATTCGATGGCGCTTGGGACGTGCATGAAACCGAGTCGGGCCGCGCGCAGCTGCTGGCCATGGGCAATGGCGTCGATGTTCCGGAAGGAACGACATCGAGTCAGCCTTACAGCGTTTTCATGGATGTATACGCCGCGATGGCACGCGCGCACATGAAGACCTACGGCTCGACGCAAGCGCAAATCGCGGCCGTCTCGGCGAAAAATCACATGCATTCGACGCGCAATCTGCTTGCCCAGTATCGCCTCCCATATACCGTCGAAAGTGTACTCGCTGCGCCTCCGATCGTTTACCCGTTCACACTGCCGATGTGCTCCCCGATCAGCGACGGCGCCGCCGCTGCGATCATCTGCAGCGAAGCCGGTCGGCGCAAACTGTCGGCAGCCCCGGACAGGGCGCTAAGAATCCTGGCGTCTGTGCTGCAAACCGGCGCCGCGCGCGATCCCTTTGATTATGACCACCATGTCAGCCGCCTTGCGGCGAACCGGGCCTATGCGATGGCCGGCGTGGGGCCAGAAGATATTGGCGTCGCGGAGGTGCATGACGCCACGGCGGTTGGCGAGATCATTGAAATCGAGGCGCTCGGCCTGACGCCGCCTGGCGAGGGCGGACTCGCGGCAGAGCGCGGTGAGACGGCGCTGGGTGGGCGTATTCCGGTAAACACGTCGGGCGGGCTTGAATGCAAGGGACATCCGATCGGCGCCACCGGGCTCGGCCAAATCTACGAGCTTGCGCTGCAATTGCGCGGCGAGGCGGAAGATCGACAGGTTCCGAATGCCCGGTTCGCGATCGCGCAGAACGGCGGAGGTGTCATCGGGGTGGAAGAGGCGGTGGTCGCCGTCACGATCCTGGGCCGGTAGTTGTCAGAGCGCGCCTAGGGAAACACGGGGTCACGATATGAACTTTGAGCTGTCCGATGAACAACGCATGGCGGTGGAAACCGTCCGCCGCTTTCTCGACAACAAGCTTGAGCCGGAAATCCGCCGGCATGGGGAGCGATTCATCCCCAAACCGCTCATGAAGGAATGGACTCAAGCACTGACCGGCTATGGCCATATTACCGCACCGCATCAGGAGCAATGGGGCGGGCTTGATATGGGATGGCTCACTCATCTGCTCATTTTCGAGGAGATCGCCTATTCCTCGCTCGATGTGGCCATACCCGGCTTCATCAACGCGGTTGGCGCAGAACTCATCCGCCGCTTCGCCCCGGAGACGATCAAGCAACGCTATCTTGCCGACCTCGTCGCGGCCGAGAAGTTCGTTTCGCTCGGCATCTCGGAGCCCGATGTCGGCTCGGACGTCGCCGCCATCAAGACACGCGCCGTACGAGACGGCGATTTCTGGGTCATCAATGGCGAAAAGACCTGGATCACCAACGGAGCCTACTCGGACATCTTCATCTGTACGTGCAAGACTGGCGAAAATGAAGTCACTCACATCCTGGTCGATCGTGACGAGAGTGAGTATGAGGTGCGCGATATCCAGAAGATGGCGCTCAACGGCCAATCGACTGCACAGATATTCCTGTCCGATTGCCGCGTACCGGTGGCAAACACGATCGGCCGGGTCGGCGATGGATTGCGCAATACGTTGCAAGTGTTCGAGATTGCCCGCTGCCATATGGCGATGTGGAGTATCGGCATCGCACGGCGAGCAATGGATGAGGCGATCGCGTACGCTCGCGATCGCGCGCAGCATGGCAAGAAGATCGCCGGCCATCAGCTGATCGCCGACAAGATCGCCATCATGGCGACCAAGATCGACGCAGCCCGTCTGTTGACGCACCGGGCAATATCCCTCGTCCAGGCGGGCACGCGCGCAGAGACGGAATGCTCGATGGCCAAGTGGTACGCCACCGAAATGGCGATCGAAGCGACGCGCGATGCGCTTCAGATCCATGGCGGCAACGGCGTCACCCGCGAATTCATCGTTGAGCGGCTGGTGCGTGAGGCGATCATTTGCCCCATCCCCGATGGCACGACGGAGATTCAAAAGCTTGTTGTTTCGCGCGCCCTGACCGGCATTCAAGCCTTTCGGTAAGGCTCAGACGAAAACGACAGCGTCGACGGAAATGGAGCCGCGTGCCTGACTCGCACAGGATCAAATGCGCAGATGCGTCGCTCAGGTAAAAGAGGCAGACAAGCGATGGACGAAGAGCTTCGTTTCGATGGCAGGGTAGTGGTTGTGACCGGAGCCGGAGGCGGACTTGGGCGCCAGTACGCGCTGATGTTTGGCGGGCGCGGAGCCAAGGTGGTGGTGAATGATCTGGGTGGCGACGAGAAAGGGAGCGGCAGCTGCTCCACAGCCGCTGACAATGTGGTCGACGAAATTCGAGCCACGGGCGGTCAGGCGGTGGCAAATTATGCGTCGGTCGAGGAGGGCGCGCTGATCATCCAAGCCGCGGTTGACAACTTCGGAACCGTTGACGTCGTCATCAACAATGCCGGCATCCTGCGCGATGTGAGCTTCCACAAAATGACCGACGAAGACTGGACACTGCTTCAGCGGGTCCATCTGAATGGGACGCGGGCAGTGACGCAGGCAGCATGGCCGATACTGCGCGACAAGGGCTATGGCCGCATCGTCATGACCACGTCTGCAGCCGCAATCTACGGCAACTTCGGTCAGGCCAACTATGCCGCAGCCAAGCTCGGAATATTGGGGCTTGCGAACGCGCTGGCGGAGGAGGGGCGGTCCAGAAACATCCAGGTTAATACGATCGCCCCAATCGCCGCATCGCGTATGACCGCGACTGCCTTTCCACAAGAGTTTCTCGCCAATCTCAGAGCGGAAGCGATCAGTCCATTGGTCGGTTGGCTTGCGCACGAGAATTGCAGCGAAACCAAAGGGCTTTTTGAAGTTGGAGCCGGCTATATCGCCAAGCTTAGGTGGGAGCGCGCGCTTGGGCACGCCTTCGGAGCGGACAGGGCGTTCACGCTCGATGATGTCGCCCGGCACTGGGGTAGAATTGTCGACTTCACGGATGCCGAGCACCCGCTCGGGCTGAATGACAGCCTTGAGGCGGTAGAACGGGCGCTGAGAGCGTAATCAACCCGATGAATTACCATGATATTTTTGAGCGGCCGTCGGGCTGCCGATGGCGTCGTGCTGCCGCCAGATATCGATGAGCAGCAGGAATAGTTCTGCAGCGAATTGAATTGGACGACGGCCCTCAAATGCCGCCAAACGGCATGAACTACACAATATCTCCTGGGAAGAGAGGATCAGCCATGAGAGGATGTCTATTGGCTTCTGCCGCGTTGTTGTGCTCGGGAACAGCATTTGCCCAGGAAGCAACGCCCCAGGCGAACGACCAAACCGGGAGCGCCACGGAAGCGCTGGCTGAGGACATTGTCGTTACCGCCACCAAAAAGGGCTATGGCGAAAGCGTGCAGAAAGTACCGATGGCGGTCACGGCTTTTGGTGAAGCGCAGCTGGATGCCAAGTTCGTCCAGAATCTTCAAAGTCTGAGCTACGACGTTCCCAACGTCCAGCTCGAGGATGTGGGTACGGCACCGGGCTATGCCAATTTCACTATCCGGGGCCTCGGCATCAACAGCACGATCCCATCGATCGACCCCACCGTAGGCGTTTTCACTGACGGTATTTACCTCGGCATCAACGCTGGTGTCGTGCTGGACAACTTCGACCTTGAGGGGATCGAAGTTCTGCGTGGACCGCAAGGCTTGCTTTTCGGTCGCAACGTTACCGGCGGTGCCGTGGTTGTGCGGACCACGCGGCCCAGCTTCGATTTTGGAGCCAAAGCCAAGCTATCCATTGAAACGGGACTGAAAAAGACCGTAAGCGGCACGGTTACCGGACCTATCGTCGATGACGTTTTGGCTGCCAAATTGGCCGTCTACTACAGCGACGACAATGGCTGGTTTCGCAACCGCTTCGACAATCGCAGCTTCGGTAAATCACATGACCTTATCATTCGCCCGGCACTTTCGCTCAAGGGTGGCGACCGCTTCCGAATGGATCTCCGCTATGAGCATGGCGATGTCGAAAGCGATGGAGCCCCTGTCCAGAGTCACGCGCTGTTTCCCGCGACAGCTTCAGGTTTTCGATCAATTTCCCAGGTTTCTATGATGCCAAATGGGACCAGGCGATCGTGGAAACCAACATCGATGTCGGTCTGGGCGAAGGCGTCTTCACCAACATCGCTGGCTATCGGAAATTCCGATCCTCCGCGGGCGCTGATATCGATGGAACACCACAGTCCTTCTTTCATGCCTTTTTCGAAATCGACCAGGATCAACTCAGCGACGAACTTCGTTATGCCGGAAGGTTCGGTGACGTCGAATTGACAACCGGTCTATACTATTTTTCCCAGGATCTTCGTTACGCCGAGCTGCGGAATCTTTTGGGCGGTGCTCGGATCGTTTCCGGTGGGGGTACGCAAGACCAGACAACATGGGGCATTTTTGCTTCGACCGACTGGCATTTCACCGATACGCTGACCTTGAATCTCGGCGCGCGGTATAGTTGGGAACGCAAAGCCGTTCGGGTCTCGGCCTTACGCGCAAATGGTTGCAATCTAGACACGCTGATCTGTGCAACCAATTTCGCCGACGCGGCAAAATGGCGAGGGTTTACGCCGAAAATCGGCCTTCAGTGGAAGCCGGATGACGACACGCAGATTTATGGCCTTTACACGCGCGGGTTCCGCAGCGGCGGATATAATTTGCGCAACACCGATCCCGCTGTGCCGCCGGGGCCATTCAATCAAGAGACCCAGGACAGTTTCGAACTCGGCGCCAAGAAGCAATTCGGGCGCCACCGGATCAACCTGGCGGCCTTCTACAATCGCATGAAGGACCTGCAGCGCGAGATCAACCTGCCCGGACCGCTTGGCGTCAGCCAGGTCATACGGAACACCGCCGACGCCACAATCAAAGGCGTCGAGGCCGAGGGGCAGTTTTTTCTTTTGTCCAACCTCGTGATTTCGGGTCAGCTCGGCTACGTGAATGGCCAGTATCGCAACGTCCAGTTCGACCTCAGCGGTGATGGCGTCATCAACGATGTGGATCGTGCGCTCAAATTGCCAAGGCTGTCGCCATGGACCTATGGCGTGGGGCTGACTTATGATCAGCAGCTTGGCGAATTGGGGACAGCAACGGCGCGTGTCAGCTTCACGCATCGCGACAAGGCGGCATTCACCGACAACAACGTCGGCTTCCTTCAGGGCGCCGATATGCTCGATGCGAGCCTCACATTGGCGACCGACAACAAGCACTGGCGCTTCTCCATCTATGGCCGAAACCTCCTGAATGAGGTGACGATTGGCGGCGATACACCTTTGCCGGCGGCCTTCGGGGGCACGGGTGCAAGCCTTTCACCGCTAAACAGGGGGCGCGTCATCGGCGGAGAAGTGGCGATTAGCTTCTAGGCCATTTTCGAGGCGAGTGGAATCACCCGCCAACTCGGAAAATGCCCAAGATCAATTTGCTAGAGCATTTCCTGCCGGAAAGCCGGTTCCCACTTCTGCGCGAAATGCTCTAGCTGATCGCGACGGATGCAGCGGATTTCCGATCGCACCCCGCCCCCTTGCCGTTAATCCGATGATGCGGTGCGCCATGCCTGACGAACAAGGCTGACGAGCGCACGGCCAGCCGGTTTTACCTGCCAGCGGCTACGCACAGCATAACAAAGCGTCAATGGATCGAATAAACCGATTCCCTCCAAGGCCACGAAATTGGCGCGAAACCATGAGTTCTCGGTGAACTGTTTTGCAACCATCCCGATAGCATCGGATGTGGCAACGATCCGTCGAACCAATTGAAAATAGTCTGTCATGTGGATCCAGTCAGCGGGACGCTTACCGCTTTTTTCGTACATCTGCTGAATGATCGATGTGTAGGGTTCGGAAGATGAGGGCACTACGAATTCGAACTGGACCAGCGGCTCCTTGCTGGTCGGGTTTATCCCCAGAATGGGATGATTGTTCCGCACAAAAGGCAGTATTTCGATCGAGGCGACCCGCTCGCACTTGAATTCCGGCCAGCGTGCAAAGGCCGCTTCAAGTCCAAAGGCGACATCGATATCGCCGCGCGACAGGAGTCGCACGCCCCTTTCGCTGTTGCCCGAAACGACTTCGACGCGCACTGCCGGATGGCGCCGCAGCAAAGAAACCAGAGGTTGGGTGAGCAACCAGTCGATTGACCCTGGGAACAGTCCGATTCGAAGCGGGCCCGCATAGGCGTCGGCGCGGCGGGCTGTATCTCCGAGTAGTTCAGCTGCGTCGGCAAGCAAGCGCGCTGCGCGATCAATAAATTCGCGTCCCTCCTCTGTCGGCATCGCGCCCCGTGAGGTCCGATGGAAAAGGGAATAGCCAAGATGCCGTTCGAGTTCAGCGACACTCTTGGTCACCGCCGACTGCGTGACACCAACCGCATCCGCTGCCCTGGAGAAGGAACGAAGCTGACCAACCGCGACGGCATGCTTGAGGCGAGAATCGAGCATGGACATGCCCCACAGGAATAATTGCTCCAGAGAATGAATTAGGCGAATCAAGGTCATTTTGCCAATCTTACTTTCGACACTGCCGCCCAGCACGACTGCAACCCGTCTCGAAATCTGGAGCGGCGAAACGGCCTGGATCAAAGCGCCAAGGTCTCAGACGCAGGTATGCCTGAATGACGAAAACTGGTCCGCTTGCAGGCCTCAAAATACTCGAAATTGCGGGCATCGGCCCGGCGCCGTTTTGCGGAATGCTGTTGGCCGACCTTGGCGCCGATGTCGTCGTCATTGAACGCGTAAGCCCTAACTCCGAAAATATCGATCTTGGCAGCGGCGCCATTGTGAACCGCGGGAAACGTGTAATTGCCTTGGATCTGAAGTCCCCCGAAGGCGTCGCGCATGTCCTGGATCTCGTCCAAAGGGGCGATGTACTGATCGAAGGCATGCGGCCTGGGGTGATGGAGAGGCTCGGCCTTGGTCCCGAGGTTTGCCTAGCGCGTAACCCCCGCCTTGTATTCGGTCGCATGACGGGTTGGGGGCAGCAGGGACCTCTCGCCCAAGCGGCCGGCCATGACATCAACTATATCGCGCTGTCAGGAGCCCTTTGGTATGCTGGGCATCCCGGTGAACCGCCAATGGCGCCGCCAAGCCTGGTAGGCGATATTGGGGGTGGAGCGCTCTATTTGGCCATCGGCGTCCTCGCAGCGGCAATGCACGCGCGGGATACCGGGAATGGGCAAGTGGTTGACGCCGCGATCGTCGATGGGAGCGCTCACATGATGAACTTGCTCCTGAGCCTGAAGGCCGCCGGCCAGGTTGCCAGCATACGCGGCTGCAGCATCCTTGACGGCCCTCACTGGTACTCGACCTATCGGTGCGCCGACGGGAATTTCATCTCAGTCGGATCACTCGAGCCCAAGTTCTATGCGCTGCTTTGCAAAAAGCTGGGGTTGGCCGGCGATAGCAGTTTTGACGACGGCTATGATCGTGATGCCTGGCCCGAGCTCAAGCAGCGTTTTAGCGAGATATTCGCCATGCGGACACGGGAAGAATGGCGCACACTGCTGGAAGGCAGCGATGCCTGCTTTGCCCCCGTGCTTGATCCGGACGAAGCGGCGCGCCATCCTCATATGGCAGCGCGAGGCGTCTATCGGGAGATCGACAATATCCTCCAGGCAATGCCGGCGCCACGTTTTTCGGGCTCGTCACTACCGATCCCCGGACCGATCCCGCTGCATCATGAAGATCCGAGTACAATTCGGCGGGGCTGGAGCAAACCGGACCGCTGCGGGATTACCGCCAGAACCGACTGTTGCGAGTAGTCGGTTGGCATGGTGGGCGGCCAGCGGCCCGACACGAACGGTGATTTCATAACTATGAACCAATGCGACGCTCCGCTTCGCTGCGCTGCATTCAAATCAAAGGAGACAACGACACACAGGCACGTCAAACTATCCGATGATTCCTGTACGCCACGCCGGAACGGCGATTGCGGACGTGTCCACGGGACGTTGTTCGCATCGTGATTCGCTCGGCGCTTGAAATCAATGCTCGCCCCGGATGTGACGACGCCGATGGGATTTCCACTGCGGCGTCCACGGCCAATGTCCTGGCGTGAGGGCTTCGGTCATCGACCGATTCGACCGTCCGAATGCGGTCTTTTGGCGCGCCTGAGAATCCGCATCAGAGTTGAGTGCGCGTTGTTCGGGAATCTCATTTAAATATTTGTAAAAACGTAATAATATAGATAATAACTCCAACCTGTATCCAGTGTGGAGTAATGGTCGCAGGGCGTGAACTTACGCCCTTATGGATGCGTCGAAGTCCTTCAGTTTGAATCTCAGGAAATTGCGGCTTGCGATGCGCATCACGCAAGAAGCGCTCGCCCATGATGCGGGCACGAGCAGCTCTTATCTGAGTGCGATCGAAAATGGCCGGTCGAGCCCGACGCTGAAAGCAATGGAGCGGCTCGCGAAGGCACTCGGCGTTAATGCCGTCTATCTCTTGTCCGGCCGGATATCGATCTCGATCGTTTCGGACGACGAACTGGAAATCGGCGCGATACTGGCGCGCCCGGCGGTGACGCTCCGGCGCCATCCGCACAAGCCGACGGGGCGGCCGAGCAAGACCAAGTAAATCATCGGGGGCTGCACGCGCGTGGGCTGGAACCACGCGCCCGATAGACGCGCCCGCAACGCGCGCGTCGAAAGGAGTGCCCCTCGGTGCCGTTTCGCGACCTCGATGCCTATATTAAGCAGGCCAGGCGCGCGAACAGTGTAAGCGCTGTCCCAGCCCC
>NZ_DJDV01000002.1:0-33530 GCF_002431195.1 Sphingobium sp. UBA5915
AGTGCTCGGCCGCGTCCGCACCTCCTGTTTCCGCGTCGCCAGAGACAGCTGAGGACAGTGCTGCGACCTAGCACGGAACCAGATCGGTCTTGCCGCCTTGGCCCCGGGGCCGGGGCCGGGGCCGGGGCCTCAGGCCAAAAATTTCAATTGCGCCACAGGATATGGGGGTTGGACTGCCATGGGGCGGCCGCCCCATCCAACACCCTTCCAATGTTGGAAAATAGCTGATCTATCCTGCCAGATGCCGGCTTACGCCTTCCTTCATCCGTCACGCGCCACGCCGCCTCGGCAACGCCCATCTGCACGATCACGCGCCGCCGATGCAGTGTCGCTTCGTGGTCGCCTTGTGGTCGCGTTCCGGTCCCTTCGGGCCGGAAAAGCCCGGTGACACTGTGAACTTCGCCCCTGTCGTTTTTGCCATCGGCGGCGCCATATCCGCGGCCCATCGCACGGCCATCGCTGCCGCTCCGACTACGGCGCGAACCCCTTGCGCAGCCGGCATGGCCCGCTCAACTGGACATTGCGCCAAGGGGCGACTAACCGGGCGCGAATCCCTGCCACCACTCGACATAAAGGCGATTCGATGACGCTGCCCCTTCAGGATACGATCCTCATCGTGGATTTCGGCAGCCAGGTGACTCAGCTTATCGCCCGGCGCGTGCGCGAAGCCGGGGTCTATTCCGAAATCGCCCCCTTCACCGCCGCCGCCGAGGCTTTCGAGCGTTTAAAGCCCAAGGGCATCATTCTGTCCGGCTCGCCCGCCGGCGTCCCCGATGAAGGCAGCCCGCGCGCGCCGCAGGCCCTGTTCGATGCGGGCGTGCCGATTCTGGGCATCTGCTACGGCCAGCAGGTGATGAGCCATCAATTGGGCGGCGAAGTCCGCCCTGGCCATGAAACCGGCGAGGGCGGGGAATTTGGCCGCGCGTTCCTCACCGTCACCGAACCCTGCGCCCTGTTCGACGGTCTGTGGGAGGTCGGCGAGCGGCATCAGGTGTGGATGAGCCATGGCGACAAGGTCACGCAATTCGCGCCGGGCTTCAAGATCGTCGCCGTGTCGGACGGCGCGCCCTTCGCCGTCATCGCCGACGAAGACCGCAAATTCTATGGCACGCAATTCCACCCCGAAGTCGTCCACACGCCGGACGGCGGCAAGCTGATCGCCAATTTTGTCCGCCATGTCTGCGGCCTCGCGGGCGATTGGACCATGGCCGAGTTCCGCCAGGTCAAGATCGCCGAAATCCGTAGCCAAGTTGGCGACGGTCGGGTCATCTGCGGCCTGTCGGGCGGGGTCGACAGCGCGGTGGCGGCGGTGCTGATCCACGAAGCGATCGGCGATCAGCTGACCTGCGTCTTTGTCGATCATGGCCTGATGCGTCTGGGCGAAGCGGAACAGGTGGTGAGCCTGTTCCGCGAACATTATGGCATCAAGCTTGTGCATGTGAATGCGGAGGACCGCTTCCTAGGCGGGCTTGCCGGTCTCACCGACCCGGAAAAGAAGCGCAAGTTCATCGGCGGCGAATTCATCGCCGTGTTCGAGGAGGAAGCGGCAAAGATCGGCGGCGCCGACTTCCTGGCGCAAGGCACGCTTTACCCTGACGTCATCGAATCCGTGTCCTTCACCGGCGGTCCATCGGTCACGATCAAGTCGCACCATAATGTCGGTGGCTTGCCCGAACGAATGAACATGAAGCTGGTCGAACCCCTGCGCGAACTGTTCAAGGACGAAGTGCGCGTGCTGGGCAAGGAACTCGGCCTGCCCGACATTTTCGTTGGTCGCCATCCCTTCCCCGGCCCCGGCCTTGCCATCCGCATCCCCGGCGAAGTGACCAAGGAACGCTGCGACATATTGCGCAAGGCCGACGCGATTTATCTGGAAGAGATCCGGTCAGCCGGCCTCTATGATGCGATTTGGCAGGCGTTTGCGGTGCTGCTCCCCGTCCGCACCGTGGGCGTGATGGGCGACCATCGCACCTATGACAGCGTCTGCGCCGTGCGCGCCGTCACCTCGACCGACGGCATGACCGCCGACATCTACCCCTTCGACGCCGCGTTCTTGAGCCGCGTCGCCACCCGTATCATCAACGAGGTGAAGGGCATCAACCGCGTCGTCTACGACTATACCAGCAAGCCCCCCGGCACGATCGAGTGGGAGTGACGGATATCATCGGCGGCAATGGCGTCGGTTTAAGGCGGTCGGTTTCGTCTGCGCGTCTCCTTGGCCTCTGAGCGCATCCAAAATAGCAATGGGGCACGCGTGGCGCTCGTCGTGGATCAGCTACTCCCCCGGCCCGCCCGCTGCCTGCCCGAAATCGTGCTGGGCCGTCGTCCGGTCATGCGACGATACCAGCGGGAGAAATAGGACGGGTCCTCGAACGACAACTCGTCGGCGACATCGGCGCAGCTTGCATTGGTGAAGCGCAGCAGACGTGTCGCTTCGACCGCGAGGCGTTGGTGGAGATAGTCCATCGGGCTCACCCCCAGCGCCTCCCCGACCCGCCGCGTGAGGGTACGCTCGGTACAACATAGCCCCTGCGCGTAGAAAGCCAGCCGCCGCTCCCGACGGCAATGCGCCTCGACCAGCGCCTGGAAGCGCATGACAAGGCGGTCGCCATGCTGGCGCGCCGGTTGGCCGCATTCCTCCGCCGCGATGCGCAGCAACGCCTCTGCCAGCGACCGACGCAGCAGTTCGCGCGGAGGTTCATGGCCGCTGGCGAGCAAGACCTGCTCACCCATGGCGCGCAGCCTGTCGGCCATCATGGCACTGATGGACGCGATGTGCGGCTCGCCCAGCAGGTTGCGCAACAGTGCGTCCTGACCGAGCGACTGGACCAGCCGGTTCGACAGGGTGAGGACGAAGCCGCTCACCCCGGGTTCGAAGCGGAAGGCATGCACGGTTCCGCTCGGGACGATCAGTATGAAAGGGACGCAAGGATTCTCGCCATGCGATCCAAGCGTGATCGCGGCCTGTCCTTCAAATACCAGCAGCAGCTGGCAAAGCGCAGGATGGCGATGCGCCGGGATATTCCAGTCATACCGTACACTTCGCGCGGCGATCGTCTCGCAGTGGACCAGTTCCTCCCGGCTTCCCGTCGGATCTTCTCCCAAAAGGGCATAGCGGGGAATGTCGACACCTGATCGGGACATAACCGAAAAATGCCAGAGTTTAGCGCGTCTGTCCCTTAGAATCCGTGGCCCCGCAGGCGATAAGCGGCCCTAGAGCGAGATTTCGGAGCTGGGAGAGGCATCATCAAAACGCAGGTCTGCATTATCGGTGGCGGCCCTGCCGGTCTGCTGCTTGGCCATTTGCTTCATGCAGAAGGCATCGCGTGCGTTGTGCTGGAGCGACACACGGCTGCCCATATATTGGCGCGCATCCGCGCGGGCGTACTCGAACAGGTTACCGTCGGACTGATGGAAAGGCTGGGCCTCGACGCCCGCATGAAGGCTGAGGGCCTCCCGCATGGCGGGTTCAATCTGGCCGATGGCGAGCGGCTGATCCATATCAACGTCGCTGCGCTGACCGGCAAACAGGTCATAGTCTACGGCCAAACGGAGATCACCCGCGACCTGATGGATGCCAGCGACGAGCGTGGCCTTCAGATCGTCTACGGTGCCCAGGATGTCGCGCTTCACGATATCGACAGCGACGCCCCGTATGTCATCTATACTATCGAGGGTGTCCGCCAGCGCGTCGATTGCCGGTTCATCGCGGGGTGTGACGGATTCCACGGCCCTTCCCGAAAGGCCGTTCCCGCCAGAGTCAGTAAGGAGTTCGAGCGGGTCTATCCCTTCGGCTGGCTTGGCATTCTGGCGGACGTCGCGCCCTGCAATCACGAACTGATCTACGCCAATCACGAGCGCGGCTTTGCACTGGCGTCGATGCGGTCGGCCACCCGCAGCCGATATTATATTGATGTGCCCCTGACCGAGAAGGTCGAGGACTGGCCCGACGACCGCCTCTGGGACGAGCTGGCCATCCGCCTTGGTCCTGACGCGGCGGCGAATATGACGCGTGGCCCCAGCATCGAGAAGAGCATCGCGCCATTGCGGTCCTTCGTCTTCGCGCCAATGCGGCACGGCTCGCTGCTTCTGTGCGGCGACTCCGCGCATATCGTACCGCCGACCGGCGCGAAGGGGCTGAATCTGGCGGCCAGCGACGTCCACTATGCGGCCCATGCACTGACTGCCTTTTTCGGCAGGAACGATGCGGAAGCCATCGGGGCCTATTCCGACAGGGCGCTGGCCCGTGTGTGGAAAGCCGAACGCTTCAGCTGGTCGCTGACCCGTCTGATGCATCGCTTTCCGGAGGATGGTCCCTTCGAACGCGCAATGCAGGTTGCCGAGCTCGATTATATCGCCTCGAGCCAGGCCGCGCAGACATCGATCGCCGAAAATTACGTCGGGCTGCCGGTTTGACGGAAGGACGCCAGCCAAAACCAGCGCGAGGCGTTACACCTCCTCGGGCCAATAGAGCCGCATGGGATTGGTGACGAGCAGCTTGTGCTGCAATTCGGGTGTCGGCGCGATGCGCGGTATCATGTCGACGATATGGCCGTCGTCGGGGATTTCGTCCTGCATGTTGGGATGCGGCCAGTCGGTGCCCCATAGCGCGCGGTCGGGATAGTCGGCGACGAGCGGCGCGACGGCGGCTGCGAAATTGTCCCATGGATCGCCCATCCCGCCTTCGAGCCGGGCATCGAGACGGTCGGGGCATGTGGCCTTGAACCAGATGTCCTCCCGGCTGTCGAGCAGCGAGCGGAACGCCCGCATGTCATCGCCGTCCGGCCCTTGTCGAACGTCCGGGCGCCCCATGTGGTCCACCACGACCGGCACCGGAAGAGCGGCGATGAACTCGCGCATCTCGTCCAGAATGTCCGCCTCAAAATAGATCACCACATGCCAGCCACCGGGCAGGCGCGAGGCGACCTGGAGAAACTTGTCTCTGGGCGCGGCATCTACAAGGCGCTTCAGAAAATTGAAGCGGACGCCGCGAATGCCTCCATCGTGCAGCGCTGCCAGTTCCGCATCGGAAATCGCCGGATCGACGACCGCCACGCCGCGCGCCTTTCCGCCCGACTTCGCTATCGCGTTCAGCGTGGCGGCATTGTCCGTGCCGTGGCAACTCGCCTGCACGATGACATTGCGCGCAAAACCCAGATGATCGCGCAGCGCGAACAGCATCTCCGGACCGGCATCCTCCGGCAGATATTTCGCTTTCGCGCTGAAGGGGAAGGCCGCCATTGGGCCGAATACGTGGCAGTGGGCATCGACCGCGCCCGCAGGCGGGGCGAAGCGCGGTCTCGACGGGGCCGGATGCCATGAGGTGATACGGTCAGGCATAGACGATCCCATCCATCAGCTTGCGCGCGGTTCGAAGCAGCGCGCTGGAAATAACCTCGCCGTCCCGTTTGACTTCCAGAACACAGCTCATTTCCCCGCTCGGATGCTCGATGGAGAGCAGCTTGCGCGTCCCCGCCGGAACAACGGCAACATCTGCGGCAGGCGAGCCTTCGACCAGACATGCAGTGGCCACGGTCACCGCGCCCAGAACGCCGATCGAAGCGTGGGCGCGATGCGGAATGAACACGCGGGTCGTGACCGCTCCGCCATTGCGGGGCGGTGCTACGAGCGTCATCTTGGGCACGCTCTTGTCCGCGACATCGCCCAGGTTCATGAGCGGCCCCGCCTTGAGGCGTATCGCCTCGATTGTCTCGCGGATCGGTCTGAAGCCATCGGCCTCCAACTCCTCGCGGCTTTCATAGCCGGTCGCGCCGACCGCTTCGGCGCGGAAGATGACGCAGGGCATTCCGTTATCGATCAACGTGCAGGCCACGCCCTCGATCACATCGACCGCATTGCCGGTTGGCAGCAAGGCGCCGCAGGACGACCCGGCGGTATCGCGAAAGTCGAGCGGGACCGGCGCATGGCTGCCGGGCACGCCGTCGATGCGTGCGTCGCCCGCGTAGGTGACCTTGCCTCCCGGCGTTTCGACCGTCGCGATCGCGACCTGCCCTGTGTTCTCCATATGGATCGCCACGCGCGTTTGATCGCCTCCAGGCGCGACCAGCCCGCGTTCGATGGCAAAGGGGCCGACGCCCGCCAGCATGTTTCCGCAATTCTGCGCGCCGGACACCGTGGCCCGATCGACGAAGACCTGAAGGAACAGGTAATCGACATCGATGCCATCGCGGTCCGATGGCGACACCACGGCAACCTTGCTGGTCAGCGGATCGGCCCCGCCCATGCCGTCAATCTGCCGCTGGTCGGGCGACCCCATTACGCCCAGCAAGAACGCATCGCGCTCTCTCGTGTCGGGCGGCAGGTCGCTCTTGAGGAAAAAGCCGCCCTTCGACGTCCCGCCCCGCATCCACATCACGGGTGCGGATCGCGGCACGTCAGACATATGTCAGCCCTTCCTTAGCCAAGCGTTCGCGCATCGCGTACATGTCGAGGCCGAGCACGCCTGACGCCAGCTTTTCGCGCTTTTCGGCTTCATTGGCTTCGCGCGCGCGGGCGGCCTCCAGAACCTTGGCCGCCTTCTCGCGCGGTACACAGACCACGCCGTCGTCGTCGGCCACAATCACATCACCAGGGTTGATGGCCGCGCCGGCGCAGATGACGGGCACGTTCACGCTGCCCAATGTGTTCTTCACCGTACCCTGCGCGAAGATCGCCTTGGACCAGACCGGAAAGCCCATCTCGGTCAGATCGCGCACGTCGCGTACGCCTGCGTCGATTATCAGCCCCCGACACCCGCGGGCCTGCGCGCTCGTCGCCAAAAGGTCGCCGAAATAGCCGTCCTCGCATGGCGATGTAGGCGCGAGCAGCAATATGTCTCCATCCTGAAGCTGTTCGATGGCGACATGCACCATCCAGTTGTCACCGGGGGCGGCACTGATGGTCACCGCGCTGCCCGCGACGCGCGCTCCGGGATAGATCGGGCGCATATAGCTGGCGAGCAGGCCGGTACGGTCCTGCGCCTCATGGACGGTGGCAACGCCGCAGCGGGCCAGACCGTCGACGACGGCGCGGTCGGCCCTCGCAATATTCTGAACGACAATGCCTGCCATGGCCTTCTCCTTCGGATGGACCGCGTGATCGGAGCGACCACTAAAGGCAGCACTCCAAAAAAGAGAATGCGGATTTGCTGGCGACATGATTAGTTTTGGCTAAAACTCATGACATGGACCTGTGGGCTCTCAACCTTCGCCACCTCGACGCTATGGCACGCATCGTCGAACTGGGCACGATCAACGCCGCGGCCCGCAAGGTGAACCTCACCCAGTCCGCGATCACGCAGGCGATCGCACGGCTGGAAGCGCAGCTGGGCGTGTCGCTATTCTATCGGAAGGCTCAGGGCATGTCACCGACCGAACCGGCACTGCTGCTGGCCCCGAGGGTCGAGGCGGCGATGCGCCAGATCGGCAGCACCCATGTGACGATGGCGCGGATGCGCGCGCTGCTCGCACTCGCCGATGCGGGAAGCTATGCCGGTGCTGCGGAGGCGACGAAGCTTTCGATGCCCTCGCTCCACCGCGCGGTGACGGATTTATCGCTCGCCTCGCGGCGAAAGCTGGTCGAGCGGCGCGGCAGGACACTGGCCTTCACCGAGGCCGGGCTGCGCACCGTGCGCGCGTTCCGGCTTGCCCGCGCAGATCTTCTGGCGGGCTTGTCCGAGGTCGAGGCGCTGCTGGGCCGCGAAACGCGCGTCATCACGATCGGCGCGATGCCGCTGTCGCGTGCCCGAATCCTGCCCGCCGCTGTGGTCCGCTTCGCCCGATCCTGGCCAGCGATCAAGATCGCCATCGTTGAGGGATCGCGCAGTGAGCTGCTTGAGCCGCTGCGCGACGGGGCGATCGATTTCACCCTGGGCGCCTTGCGTGATCCGATGGTCGAGCCCGACCTGTTGCAGGAGCCGCTTTTCGAAGACCGTCCGCAAGTGTTCGCACGAAGGGGGCATCCTCTTGAAAATGCGCGGCCCGACCTGGCGGCGCTGGCACGCCACGAGTTTCTGTTGCCTCCGACGGGAACGCCGCTGCGCGACCTGTGGGACGAGGGATTTCGAGGGGTCGGGCTCGATCCGCCGCGAGTCACGCTGGAGACGGGATCGGTGATGATGATCCGGCAGATGCTGCTGGAGACGGATCGCCTCACGCTGCTGTCGCCCGACCAGCTGTCGGCGGAAATCGCGGCCGGGATGGTCGTGCCCGTTCTGACACCCCAGAGCGGGCCGGTGCGCAGCATCGGCATAACCATGCGCGCGGAATGGCGTCCGACCAGCGCACAGGGGGCTTTCCTGGAGACGTTGCGCGCCCTATCGTGCTGACGACGAACGAAGGGCATTAGCCTGAACTAATCTCTTTGTCAGGCTTTCGATTGGCGGGAAGGCGGGGCGTGAACGCATGGTGCCGCCGTGGAAACGACAGCGCAAACACCCGTTGCCCTCATCGGCTATGGCGAGGCGGGACACAGCTTCGCGAGCGCCGCGGCATGGCGGGGGCGGGCGGTCGCGTTCGATATCGATCCGTTGCGCGGCCCCGTCATGACGGCCGATGGCGTCCGGCCTTGTTCTGACATGGCGGAGGCGCTGGGCCATGCTGCGCTGCTGCTTTCGCTGGTGACGGCGGATGCGGCGTTGGATGTTGCGCAGCAAGCGGCGAGTTCGCTGAGACCTGGCGCGCTGTTCTGCGACATGAATTCGGTCGCGCCGGGCACCAAGCGCGAGGCCGCCGATGCGATCGCGGCAGGCGGCGGTAGATATGTCGACGTCGCGGTGCTGGCGCCGGTCCAGCCAGCGCTGATGCGCGTTCCTTTGCTGGTCGCGGGCCCGGATGCGGAAGAGGCTGGGGCGTTACTGCGCGATCTCGGCTTCGAGAATGTCCGCATGGTCGGCGATCAGGTCGGTCGCGCCTCCGCCATCAAGATGATCCGCTCGGTGATGGTCAAAGGCATCGAAGCCTTGACCGCCGAGATGATGATTGCAGCTGAAGCGGCGGGCGTGACTGATGAGGTTCTGGCCTCGCTCGATGCGAGCGAACGGACGATCCCGTGGGGTGCCCGCGCGATCTACAATATCGAGCGGATGACCACCCATGGCCTGCGTCGCGCCGCCGAAATGGCGGAAAGCGCGCGGACGCTGGAGGAACTGGGCGTCGAACCGCTGATGACGTCGGGAATCGTGAAGCGCCAGCGGCTGATGGCGGGGCGCGCAAGCGATTGGCGTACGTTGAACGGGGGAGACGGCAAGTGAGTCTGATTATTGATTGCCACGGCCACTACACCGTGCTGCCGAAGGCCCATGATCAATGGCGCGAGGACCAGGTGGCGGCTTTCCGGGCCGGCACCGCGCCGCCGCCGTACCCCGACATCCCGGACGACGAAGTCCGGCGGACCATCGAGGACAACCAGCTGCGCCTGATCCGGGAGCGCGGCGCGGACCTGACGATCTTTTCCCCCCGTGCATCCGCAATGGCGCACCATGTGGGCGACCAGCATGTTTCCGAAACATGGGCCCAGCATTGCAACAATCTGGTCTATCGCGTGACAAAGCTGTTCCCCGACACCTTCGTGGGCGTTTGCATGCTTCCGCAAAGCCCGAAAGCGGACCTTGCCGCGAGCGTCAGGGAATTGCGCCGCTGCGTGGAGCAGCTGGGCTTTATCGGCTGCAATCTCAATCCCGATCCGGGGGGCGGGCATTTCGATCATCCACCGCTCACCGACGAATATTGGTTCCCGATCTACGAGGCGATGTGCGAGCTGGACGTGCCCGCCATGATCCATGTGTCGGGCAGCTGCAATCCGGCGATGCATGCGACCGGCGGCTTCTACCTTGCCGCCGATACCGTCGCCTTCATGCAACTGATGCAGGGCGATCTCTTCAGCCGCTTTCCCAGCCTGCGGTTCATCATCCCGCATGGCGGCGGCGCGGTGCCCTATCATTGGGGCCGCTACCGGGGACTGGCCGACATGCTCAAGAAGCCGGCCCTCGACGAATATATCATGAACAACGTGTTCTTCGACACCTGCGTATATCACCAGCCCGGTATCGATTTGCTAGCCGACGTGATCGACACCAAGAACATATTGTTCGGCAGCGAGATGGTAGGCGCGGTGCGCGGGATCGATCCCCGGACAGGTCATTATTTCGACGACACCAAGCGCTATATCGACGCTCTCGACATTTCCGACGCGGAACGTGCTGCCATCTTCGAAGGCAATGCCCGCACTGTGTTCCCGCGCCTGGACGCGATGTTGCGGGCGAGGGGACTGTGACCGCGATGGCGACCTGGCTCACAAATACATGGTATGTGGCGGCGTGGGACGCCGAAGTGTTCAGCACGCCGCTAGCGCGCACGATCTGCGGCATTCCGATGATGGTCTATCGCAAGCTGGACGGCACGGTGGTCGCCATGCGCGACGCGTGCCCGCACCGGCTTCTGCCCCTCTCGATGGGGCTGCGTGAAGGCGATTCGATCCGCTGCAAATATCATGGTCTCAAGCTCGGCCCCGACGGCGTGGCCGAGGAAATGCCGCTGACCGGCGAGGCCCCCAATCGCGGCATCTGCGTCGAAACCTATGTGGTGCACGAGCGTCACCGTATGGTCTGGGTGTGGGTGGGTGACAAGGCGGCGGCGAACCCCGACCTGATCCCGGATCTCTGGCCCTGTTCGAGCGAGGGATGGACGTTCGACGGCGGTTACTATCATGTCGAATGCGACTATCGGCTGATGATCGACAATCTGATGGACCTGACGCACGAGACATATGTGCATGCGGGCTCGATCGGTCAGCCCGAGATTCTGGAGGCCCCGCTCGAATGCCGGACGGAGGGCGAGCGGGTCTATCTCTCGCGATGGATGCCAGGCATCGATGCGCCGCCCTTCTGGCGCAGTGCGCTGGGCCGCGAGGGACTGGTCGATCGCTGGCAGATTTGCGAGTTTCTGCTGCCTTCGGTGGTGATGATCGATGTCGGGGTCGCCCAGACTGGCGCGGGCGCGACGATCGACAGCCACGATCAGGGCGTGCGCGGCATGGTCGTCGACTGCATGACACCCGAAAGTGAGGGCACGCACCATTATTTCTGGGGAATGGCGCGCAATTTCCGTACCGACGATCCTGGCTTCACCGCGCGGTTCAAGGCTCAGCAAGGCGGCGTTTTTGCGGAGGACAAGGCGCTTCTGGAAGCGCAGCAGAAGTCGATCGCTGCCAATCCCGACCTGAAGCTGGCGGGGTATTCGATCGATCAGGGCGGCGTTCGGGCCCGGCAGATGATTGCCCGCGCGATAAGAGCGCGGCTTTCAGACCGACAGGAGCAGACCGCATGACCGGGCCGCGCGACATTCATGCCTATCTCGCCGCGTTCGACGATATTCCCGGTACGCGGGTCTACACCGCCGCGCGCGCGCGAAAAGGCTATCAACTGAACCAGTTCGCGATGAGCCTGATGAAGGAAGGCAATCGCCAGCGCTTCCGGACCGACGAGAAGGCCTATCTGGACGCGTGGCCCCTCACCGACGAGCAGAAGCGGGCCATCATCGACCGCGATTACAACCAAATGCTCGATCTTGGCGGGAACATCTATTTCCTCGCCAAGATTTTTTCCTGTGACGGCCTGTCCTTTGTTCAGGCCGTCTCGACGATGACGGGCATGAGCGTCGAGGATTATCAGGCCATGATGAACGCTGGCGGGCGTTCCCCGGACGGCGTCCGGTCGATAAGGGACAAGAACTGATGGCGCGCATCACCCACGGCATCGCATGCAGCCATATCCCCGTGCTGGGCTATGCGTTCGATCATGGCAAGGAAGGCGAGGCTTATTTCAAGCCCGCTTTCGACGGTTTCGAATGGACCCGCCGATTCCTCGCGGACGAAAAACCCGATGTGATCGTGCTGGTTTATAACGACCACGCATCGGCATTCGACATGAAGATCATCCCGACCTTCGCCATTGGCTGCGGCGACGTCTACCACCCCGCGGACGAGGGATTCGGCGCGCGCCCGGTGCCGCCGGTCGAGGGACACGCTGACCTTGCCTGGCATATCGCGCAGTCGCTGATCCTCGACGAATTCGACATGACGATCATCAACGAGATGGAGGTGGACCACGGCCTGACCGTGCCGCTGTCGATGATGTACGGCCATGTCGACACATGGCCGGTCAAGGTGATCCCGCTCGCCGTCAATGTCGTGACCTATCCGCCGCCGTCGGGCAATCGCTGCTGGGCGCTGGGCGAGGCGATCGCACGTGCCGTCGCGAGCTTCCCCGAGGATCTGAAAGTGCAGGTCTGGGGCACCGGCGGCATGAGCCACCAGCTCCAAGGGCCGCGCGCGGGCCTCATCAACAGGGCATGGGACAACCGCTTCCTTGACCGGCTGACCGGCGACACGCAGGAGCTGCGCCACATCCCCCATATCGAATATTTGCGCGAGACAGGCAGCGAGGGGATCGAGATGGTCATGTGGCTGATCATGCGCGGCGCGCTGGGTACGCGCACAAGGGCGCTTCACCGCCACTATCATGTGCCTGTCAGCAATACGGCGCTCGGCCATCTGGTGCTCGAACCGGTGGATGGCACCATTCCACCCGGCCCGACACCGGCAGGCAATGACGCGGCCGCACAGGCACCGATCGCCTGACAACCCCATTTTATCCGGGAGACCGAAACATGAAGATCGCACTCGTCGGCGCGGGCGCCTTTGGTGAAAAGCACCTCGATGGCCTCAAGAATATCGAAGGTGTGGAGATCGCCTCGGTCATCTCCCGGTCAGCGGAGCAGGCCGCGGATGTCGCCGCCCGATATGGCGCGCCGCATTCGGGTACCGATCTGGCCGAAGCGTTGGCCTTGCCCGAAGTGGATGCGGTCATCCTGTGCACCCCAACGCAGATGCATGCCGGGCAGGCCATTGCCTGCATGGACGCGGGCAAGCATGTGCAGGTCGAAATTCCGCTCGCCGACAGCTGGCAGGATGCACAGGCGGTCGAGGCAAAAGCCAGGGAAACCGGGCTTGTCTGCATGGTCGGCCACACCCGCCGGTTCAACCCCAGCCATCAATGGGTGAAGAAGAGGATCGAATCGGGCGAGTTCCACATTCAGGCGATGGATGTCGAAACCTTCTTCTTCCGCCGCAAGAACATGAACGCGAAGGGCCAGCCCCGCAGCTGGACGGATCATCTGCTGTGGCACCATTCCGCGCACAGCATCGACATCTTCCAATACATGACCGGATCGAAGGTGATCACAGCCAATGTGCTGCAGGGACCACGGCATCCCGATCTGGGGATTGCGATGGACATGTCGATCCAGCTGAAGACCGAAGCGGGGCAGATCCTGACGCTGGCCCTGTCGTTCAACAATGACGGCCCGCTCGGAACCTTCTTCCGTTATATCGGCGATACCGGTACCTATATCGCGCGCTACGACGATCTCGTCACCGGGCATGAGGAGCCGATTGATGTATCGCAGGTCGATGTGTCCATGAACGGGATCGAACTTCAGGACCGCGAGTTCATCGCTGCCATCCGGGAGGGGCGCGCGCCCAACAGCTCGGTCTCGAGCGTGCTCGATTGCTACCGCGTGATCGGTGAGCTTGCCGCCAGCCTCGAAGCGCAGGACGGCTGGTCCTGATGACGCGCGACCTCGCCGGACGCCGCGTAAACGCCATCGGTCTTGGCTGCATGAACGTGGCCTGGGCCTATGGCTCGCCGCCTCCGCGCGAGGACGCGGTGCGGCTCTTTCGCCAGGCGCTTGACCTCGGCTACGATCACTTCGACACCGCCAACATCTATGGCAAAGGCGTGTCCGAGGAGATTCTGGGCGACGCCATCATGGACCGGCGCGATGAATTCCTGTTGGCGACCAAGACCGGCATCGTCGTCGACGGCCCACGCCGGGGCATCGATTGCAGCCCGGAGGCCATGAGGGCCTCGATCGAGGCAAGCCTGAAGCGGCTGAAGACCGATCATATCGATCTCTTCTACATGCATCGCTTCGATCCAAAGGTTCCGATCGCGGACAGCGTCGGCGCGCTCGCCGAAGCGATCGTCGCGGGCAAGATCGGCGCCTATGGCGTTTCCGAATGGAGCAGCGCGCATATCCGCGAGGCGCATGAAGCCTATCCGATGGCGGCGGTGCAGGCCGAATATTCGCCCTGGACGCGGAACGTCGAACTCGGCGTGCTGGAGACGACGAGGGAACTGGGCATTGCGCTCGTCGCCTTTTCACCCGTCGCGCGCGGGGCACTGGCTGGCGCGCTGGGCGATCCTCTCGTGCTGGCGGAGAAGGATCTGCGCGCCACGCATCCGCGCTTCAGCCGGGAGAACTGGCCGCGCAACATGGACATGATCCGCGCCTTCAACGCTGTCGCAGAGGATGCGGGCATCACTCCGGCGCAACTGTCGCTCGCATGGGTTCTCTCTCGCGGCGACCATGTGCACGCGATCCCCGGTACGGTGAACAGCGATCATATGGCGCAGAATATCGCGGCTCGCGACTTGGCGCTGGATGACGCCGTGCTGGAGAGGGTGGGAGCCATCGTGAACCAGCAGACCGTGTCCGGCCATCGCTATCCTGACGTCATGCGCGCGACCATCGATACCGAGGACTTCTGATCCCGCATCCATGTGGGAGGTGGTGTGCTGTGGCCTCTTCAGGACCATCGCCCCTGAGGATGTTCAGGACACCGGCGCCGCCGAGCGCACGCCCGCAGCGAGCTTGAGTATCCTGCGCTTCAGGTGAGCGCGTTGCCCATATTGCAGTGCGCTATCCAGGAATGGTTCGACCATTTTTGCTCCTCCCTCATATCGCCGCGCCGGGTTTTGGGGAAAGTCCCGGTCGCAGCAGCGCATCCACCGACCATGCGCCGCCACCGCGCGCGACGAGCGGCAGCAGGATCGCGATCCAACTCAGATGGGTAGGCCAGGCGTCGGGATAGACGAAGACCTGGATCACGATCGTCATTCCAAGCAAAGCGAGCGCCGAAAGACGGGTGCCCAGACCGGCTATGAGCAGCAACGGGAACACATGTTCCGACCAGGTCGCCACCGTCGCGGCGAGTTCCGGAGAGATCAACGGCAGCGCATATTCTGTACGGAACAGTTCGTAGGTGCTGTCGGCGATGGTGATGACGCCTTCGACCTTGGTACGTCCCGAGAGGAAGAAGATGACCGCACTACCCAGGCGGGCGACGAGCAGCAGCAAAGCATCGGGCAGGAGCGCGGAGAGGCGCGCGGTTATGCCGTCATAGGATGTCGGTGACAGGTTCATGGATGAACTCCTCGCATGAATCGGCCGGGATGGCGCGAGCCTGCCCGGCCGATCGCTGTCAGGCCTTCTTCGGTGCGAGCGAGCCGTTGCCCTTGGGCGTCTTGATGCTGGTGCAGGTGCCCGCCTTCACTAGTTTCCAGGCATTGCCCTGATAGTCGACCTTCGACGTTCCAGCACAGCTCGTGCCCGGCCCGGCAGCACAGTCATTCTTGCCCGCGAGCGAAACGCCATAGCATTTTTCCATCGCGGGTTTGGTCTGCGCGCCGACCGGCGCAGCGAGGCCTACTGTCATGATGGCGATACTCGCCGCCAATGTGGCATGGGTGCGCATAATCTAAGTCCTTCCAGATATCGCCTCTTCGCGCGGCCCGGCAGAATTGCCTGGGCCGCGCGGTGACCGGGAAGGAGGCGGGGGACCCGTGCCACGACAGGTCATTCGCTGTCGGATCAGTCCGCGTTACAGCCGGGACCAGAAAAATCATTTGCGCCCCGTGTAACCTTTAGGCTGCCCAGAACGAACCTACATGCGAGGAGAGTGCATGCAGACGGGCGAGGAAGTCTTACGCGGACTGATGATAGACGGGCTTGGCGGCGATGCCGCCGCCCACGCGTCATTGCTGCGCCAGATCGTTCCGCTGCTGCGGGGATTCTATCGGCGACGAGTTCGCGGTGCCGATGACGATGTTGAGGATCTTGTGCAGGAAACCCTGATCGCTGTTCACACACGCCGCGGGACCTATGACCGCGACCGTCCATTCACTGCGTGGATGTTTTCCATTGCGCGTTACAAGATGATCGATCATTTCCGACGGGCCGGCCGGTTGCGTCCCATAGGAGACCTGGAAGAGACGTTGGTCGTCGAAGACTTCGAAGCCGGCCTGATCGCGCGGCTAGATATCGACGACCTGCTTGCAGGCCTTCCCCCCAAGCAGGCGCGCATGATTGTCGCAACCCACATAGATGGCCTGACGACGGCAGAGGCGGCCGCTGCGGGGGGCATCGGTCAATCCGATGTGAAGGTTTCGGTTCATCGCGGGCTCAAGGCCCTGATCGCAAAGGTGCAGAGGACCGAGCGATGAACACCGACGATCTTATTCTCAGACTTGCTCGGGATACGCGCCCGGTACGCAGAGGAGCTGTATGGCGGCGGATTGCGATCGGCGTCGCGATCGGCGGCATGGTGGCCGCGTTATTGACGGCGATCGGTATGGGGATGCGCCCCGATCTCGGCGTCGCCATGCAAGGCCCGGCCTTCTGGATAAAATGGGGTTATACCTTGTCGCTATCCGCAGTCGCGCTGGCTGTGACGGCGCAACTTGCGCGGCCAGATACCGGCCGCGTGCGCGGTCTGTGGCTGATCGCGGTGCCCGTCATGTTGCTGGCGTGTCTGGGATTTCTCGAACTGGCCCGCACGCCGCCGTCGGCTTGGCTGACCATGTGGCTCGGACAGAGCTGGAAGACATGTCCCTGGCGGGTATTATCCCTTTCTGCGCCGATCTTTGCCGGGTTATTGTGGTCATTCCGCAAACTGGCGCCAAGCCGGCTGCGCGCCGCTGGGGCCGCCGCAGGCCTGTCGGCAGGCGCGTTCGCCGCGACGGTCTATTGTCTTCACTGTCCGGAGGTATCGGCAATCTTCGTACTGACATGGTATTCGCTTGGCATCCTGCTCGCGACGCTACTCGGCGCTTTGCTGGGCCCCCGCCTGTTGCGCTGGTAAACTTCTGCCCCGCAACGCACTCACCCGGTCAGGGTATATGGCTCCCGGCGTTGGATTTGAGTCTGCTGCTATCGTCGCGATGATCGGCGTCAGGTCCGGCATAATCGGATTTCACAGGCGCGGCTGTAACCAGCGCCTCCCGTGGTCCGAATGGTGGATGCCATCACGGCAGACATATTTTCTGGAGAACGTGCCATGCTCATGATCGACTCCCGCTTCGGCGTCGCGACTGCCGCCGCTGCCATTGCAATCACTGCCGCCGCTGCGCCGACTGTGGCCTTCGCCAACGATAGCACGGCCGCCAAAGGCCAGACCGTCCATTGCTACGGCGTCAACAGTTGCAAGGGCACGTCAGACTGCAAGACCGCGAGCAACGAGTGCAAGGGGCTGAACGACTGCAAGGGCCAAGGCTTTAAGGCGATGACCGCCAAGGCCTGTACGAAGGCCGGCGGTAGCCTCACCGAGCCGAAATGATATCCATCGGCCCGGCGTGTCATCACGCCGGGCCGATCATCCCCGGCAGGGAGCGACCAGATGACACCGACCTTTTCCGGATTTGGCCTTGGCCTGCGCAAGCCCCATTATGGCGACTTTCTCGAACATAGGATTGCTGTCGACTTTCTCGAGGTGATTTCCGAGAACTTCATGGTCGACGGCGGCCGTCCCCGGCAGATTCTTCGCGATATCCGCGCGCGCTACCCGGTGGCGCTGCACGGCGTATCGATGTCACTTGGTTCGGCAGATGGGGTCGATGGCGCGTATCTTGCGCGACTGCGCGCGTTGGTCGATGAGGTCGAGCCCCTTTTCATCTCCGATCATCTAAGCTGGAGCCAGCTGGAGGGCTTCAATGCGCACGACCTGCTGCCATTGCCTTATACGCAGGAAGCACTCGACATCGTCTGCGCCAATATCGACCGCGCGCAGGAAGCGCTCGGCCGCATCATGCTGATCGAGAACCCTTCAACCTATATCGACTTTGCATCCTCCGATATGAGCGAATGGGAATTCATCGACATGATGTGCGCTCGAACGGGCTGCGAGCTGTTGCTCGACGTCAACAACCTGTTCGTCAGCGCCAGCAATCATGGGTTTGATCCCCTCGCTTGTCTGGATGCGGTGCCTCATGCACGCGTGCGCCAGATCCATCTGGCGGGCCACAGCCGAGGCGAAACGTTGCTGGTCGATACGCATGACCGGCAGGTCCCGGCGTCGGTGTGGAGTCTCTATGCCCACGTCTTGCCGCGACTTGGACCGGTGGCGACGATGATCGAGCGCGACGACGCTATTCCGCCGCTGCATGATTTACTGGGCGAACTTGGGACCGCGCGGGAGATCGCGCGTGAGCGGGTCGGTACGACGCCATGAACTTGCTAGCGCTGCAACGCGACTTGCGCGCCTTCCTCCTGGCCGAGGACGAGACTGCCGCTACACGTCTGGGTGCGTCGGCCAGGCCCGGACTGAGCGTCTATTTGAACAATTATCGCGCGCAGCTTGTCACAGTGCTGGAAGGCAGCTTCGCACAGACGCATGCCTGGATTGGAGACCAGGCATTTCTTCGTGCGGCCGCGCAACATATCGACCGGGTGCCGCCCAGCAGTTGGACGCTTGATGCTTACGCGCGTGACTTTCCTGAAACGCTCGCCTGGCTCTATCCGAAGGATGCGGACATAGCGGAGATCGCCCGTATCGAACTCGCGCTTGAGGAATGCTTCGTAGCCTCTGATCATTCAGCGCTGACGGTCGAGCAGCTTCATGACGTGACGTGGGATAGCGCGATTCTGCGCATCGCGCCGACGATCGATTTCGTGCAACTCACGACCAACGCTTTTGCAATCTGGTCAGCCCTGGTCGGAAACGAAACGCCTCCCGCTGCGGAGCCGTTGACCAGTATCGCCCTGGTGTGGCGACAGGATTGCCGAAATCGCATCCGTCTCCTGGAGGCTTTTGAATATCAGGCTTTGCTGAAAATCCGGGGCGGTATGGCATTTGGCGATCTGTGCGACGGCGTCGTGGATATCCACGGAGCGGCCGAAGGCGCGGCTCGGGCGGGCGGATGGCTCGGCCGCTGGATCGGCGATGGCCTGATCGTCGCGATCGAGGCGGCACCCGGATGACTGCGACAATGCGGGCATAGGTGACCCGGCGATCGCTCCAGATGGCCCCGTGTGGGCAATATTGTCCGGCACTCCCACGTACCAAAGCGGCTGCGGAACCGGACCAGCGCAGCGGCGCTGCCAGCCACATGCGATTTTGCCGATCATTGTGTAACCATGTCTCGCGCCGCCGCGTATTAAGGCTCGGATACGGGAGCGAACCATGAAGAACTTTGTTTTCAGTGAAGCTGTGGTGATGGCCGGCCTACGGTGGACCATCGTGCTCATTTTCATGCTTTTCGGCCTCGCCAAATTTGCTGAATATGAGGCGGCTGGCGTGGCCAAGATCGCGGCTCATTACCCGCTTTTCGCGTGGATGTATCCGCTCTGGGGCGAAAGTGGAGCGAGCAATGTGATCGGAACCATCGAGTTGTTGACTGGCGCGATGATCGCAGTCGGCGCATTCTCCGCGCGGGCCAGTTTTGTTGGCGGACTGATGGGCATATTCACCTTCTGTGTGACGCTTAGTTTTTCACTTGGAGCGCCAGCTTTTTGGGAAGCCGGCTATGGCGCGCCATACCTGGGGTCGACCGGACAGTTTCTCGTCAAGGATGCGGTGCTGCTGGCGGCGTGTTTTGCAATCATGGTTGATGGCCTTCGTCGCCATACGGCACCCTGATGCGGCGCCTGTCTGGCCAAATGGCGGGGCAAGATGCTTGACCCGAAGAACTCGGCGGGTAGACGCCGATGATAAGGGCATTGCCCTCGATCCTCGCCCCTTTGCCCGCCCCGGCTGACGGATCACGAGGGTGTTCTGTCCAAAAACTTCGGAGAGCTGGATGCGCTGACGCAAGGAAGGTGCTCTGCCTAATTCGGCTCAAGGCTTAGGGCGGCATTCAGTCGAAGCGAAACAGATTGGGTTCGGTCGATCAGTCATTCTCACGATCGTACAGCGGCGCTGACACGCATATTTCCCGCCCGCGTCAGAGGCGACGGACCCTTGCTCCCATTTGCTGGCAAAAAAAGGGCCGCCTCCGAGTTGGAAGCGGCCCTACTTCATGATTGAAGCGTCGATTAGAAGCGGAATTTCAGGCTTGCGCGATAGCTCTGATATTCAACGTCGCTGCGCCAGGCGGTCGTGTCGGCCGACAGGCTGATGTCGACATTGCCGGTCGTAACCGTCAGGCCACCGCCAATTTCGGCCCAGTTCCTGTCCTGGCCGCCCAGCGCGAACGGCGCGAGCGGGCCAGTGCCGCCGATCAGGTTCGCCTGCAAAAAGGCTGGCTGATCTTGGAACTCATGGACATAATTCGCCGTAAGATAGGGGCGGAAGCCACCGCGATCGGCCTTGGCGGTTGCGCCCAGACGACCCTGGGTGCTTTTGATCGCTTGGCGATGGATGACCAGTGCCGCATCCCCGCCATATTCGGCCAAGTTGCCCGAACTGATATAGGCACCCCGAAGCGCCGCGCGCGGGACGATGCTGAAGCCGTCATTGCCCAGCGCCTTGCTGAGGCCGATTTCACCCGACAGCGCCAGTTCCTGATCGCTGCCATACAGGGTGTAGGGCGTGGTGCCGACCGAGAAGGAGCGGCGCGACCGGGTTGCCATGGTGCCCGCGCTGCCGACCGCGTCGAGCTTCAGCCCGCCAAGGTCGAACGCGCCATAGACGGTACCCTGATACAGGCGCGCCCGGCCCCAGTCACTGGCAGCCGTATTGCCCTTGAGTTCGCTGAACGAGCCCGAAAGACCGACGACGCCATTGTCGCCAAACGCTTTTTCGATGCCCAGCGCCACATACCAGCCATCGAACGTGTCGCGGCCCATCGGCATGGTCGACCGCATGGGCTGCGCCTTGCCGTCGATATAGCCGCCCGCCAGGAACGCGCTCATATCGTCGGGCAGAACGCCTTCACGCGTCACGCTTTCGTTTCCGCCCTGATCCATGCCGAGGTCGATATTGTTGAGGCTCGCGGCCGCCAATTGCATCGGCTGACCCGTCATGGTCAGCGTGCCGCCCATTGCGCCGCCGTCCAGCTTGGTCAGCCGGTCACGATAGAAACGCGCCATATTGTCGTTGAGCACTTCGCTCATCGACGTCTTGAGCGTCTCCGTGCGCGGCGCCATCGCCTCCAGGGTCGCCTGAATGCCCTCGACGCTCAGAAGGTCCGCTTCGCCGTAGAGGTTGGCATAATTGGCGTAGAGCGACCGGTTCTGGTCGAGCAACTGCGCGAAGCTGGTTTGCGTTACCGACGCGCCATTGACGACATCGGCATAGAGCCCGGCGTCAATGCGCATCGAAACGGCATTGTCGCTATAGCTCAGCACAGGCTTGAGGATCGCGGTCAGCTGCGCGGGCTGCTCGAAGCTGCCTTCGACCCCGCCTTCGGCCGTGACGAAGGTATAGCTGTCGCCATAGCGCGGGCGGGTGCCGCTGGTCGCGCCAACGACCACGCGGCCGCCGACCGATGCGACGCCATCATCGCCAGCGTCGCTGGCCTTGACTGCCAGCACGTCCGACGCGCCATTGGGACCGATGTCGATGTGCAGCGTGCTGCCCGAGGTCAGGATCGCATTGCCTTCGACCGACAACGTACCGACCGTGCCGACGCCGCCGGGCGCGATCGTGCCCATGACGCTGGTGAGGAAGGGGGCGCGAAGCGTGCCGCTACCCGACAGCAAACCAGACAGCAGGAAATAATCGCCCGTGCTGGTCAGCGACCCGTCGACATTCACGCGGCCTGCCAGATGGGCGACGTCCATCTCGCTGGTCAGCGATCCTTCGCTGGTGATGTCGAGCGCCGACTCCCCGCCGGAAATCGTGAAGCGATCGATCGTCACATCGGTGTCGAGCGTGGTGGTGCCCGCGGCGCTCAGCGTCACGTCATAATAGCGCCCGATGACGCCCTGGGATGCGACCGGATCGATATTATCGGGGACAAAACCGCTCGCGCCGGGCAGCCCGTTGGCCAGCGTAGCGTCGGGCAGGGCGGTCGCCGAAACATCGCCTTCCGCCTGCGGCTGCGCGGTTGAATTCAGCGAAGCATTGGCGGCGGTGGGGCTGCGCTCGGCGATCTCCACCTTGCCCTTGTTGTTCGACACCGTCTTGCCGCCGGCGTTGGCGACCGCCTGCGTTTCACCCGTCGCCGGTTCGCCATTGACGATCAGCGTGTCGGTGCCGACGTCATAGCAGACATTGTCCGACCCATCGGTGGGCTGGTAGCAGAGCTGACCGAATTTCTGTGCGTCGTCCTGGCCGAACGCACCCGCTCCCGGCGATGTCGGAACACCATTCACCAGCGAGCCGTTGCTGTCGATGATACGATAATTGGGGTCGAGCGCGGTCACCCAGTGATCGGCATCGCTCCACTTGCCGTCACCCGCCTTGGTCGTGGCATAGCGATAGGGGTTGTTCTGCGCGATCCAGTCCCAGAACAGGTAGAGCGGCTGATAGAAGGAGGTGCCGCCATAAGAGCTTTCGGGCTGCTCGAAGAAATAGCGGCTGCCACCAGAAAGGACGCCCAGGATCGTTTTTTCGCTAAATGCTTGGTCGAGGATCAGCGGACCACCCGAATCGCCGCCCGCGGTATTGCCTTCGTTGGGCAGGGCGTCATCCTTGAACGCGTTGAAGTCGAACGGGTTCTCCCGATCCGGATCGTCAAAATCGGTCTGGTAGAGATTTTGCGTGTAGCCGCCGGGCGCGCCGAACAGGAAGCTGTCGATGTCATCGAGCGAGCCCAGCATGCCGAGGAAATTTTCGGCCGTCTTGCGTCGGAAATCGATGCCCACACTGTTGCCGGTGGTGCCGCTGCCGGTGCGGCCATAGCCGGTGACCGTCACATGATAGCCGGTGCCTGTGGTTTCGTTGATGGCCGCAGGCGCGGGCAGGGCGGAAAACAGCATCGTCCAGGTTGGCACATCGGCTGCGGGCGTATCGAGCGTCGCCATCGCAACGTCGCCATAGAGGAAGCTGAGCGCCGGCGGATCAAGCGAATCGGGGTGATAGGCGATGTTGTTGACGTTGTAGACGCTAAGCGCCGTATTGGTGCGATAGCCGTTCGAGATCCAGTCGATCAGGCCCGGGCGTGCGTCGCTCTGAAAAGCGAAGGCCACCGGCACGCCGCCATTGACCGTACTATAATCCGGCGTGCTGAGGTCGTTCACGCAGTGCGCCGCGAAGATCACGGTGCGCGGATTGATCAGCGTGCCCGTGCATACGAAGCCGTCGTCGCGATACATGATGCCGACGCCGTTCACGTCGGTGCCGTCGACAATGTCCTCCGGGCTTAAATTGTCGTTAGGCACGACCGCCTGTGCAGCTGGTGCGATGCTCAAAGCCGCGGCAGCGACGGAGGCAAGGAGGCTGGAACGACCGGCGCGCGCCAGCATTTCCGCCCCATTCTTACGAATGCGCATGATAAACTCCCCATAGACCGAGGTCGAGGCTAACCAACGGAATTGGCGAAGACAATTGGCTGCGAAAAGAAAGTTCACGCCTGTCGTAAAATAGTCACTATCCTCTCGATCGACTTGCAATCCCGCCGGCTGCTTTGATCGCGCCTTTGCTTTTTCTGGCATTAAGGACGGTCAGTCTTGGTGAAGTGCGGTTTTCGTTGATCGTTGCAGGTCCGTTCCCTTGCCATGGTCGCGCCTTGCGTATCGCGCACTATCTGCTTAAGCATGAAGGCAAGTTCCGGCCCCATGCGGGGTTGGCGATGCAGAAGAAGCGAGTACGGCATGGTGCAGCAGAGCCGCCCATCGCCGCAGAGTTCCGGCCCGTCCGGCGGTTATGTGGGCAAACATGCCCGCTCCGGATCGGGCAATGGGAGCAAGGCTGCGGCCATTCCTCCCCCGGCAAAGCAGCGGGGCTTTTCGTCCGCGGGGGCGCGTGACCGGCGATCCTATGCCGCCATTGATCTGGGCACCAATAATTGCCGGCTGTTGATTGCAAAGCCTTCGGCCGACGGGTTCATCGTCGTCGATGCCTTTTCCCGAATCGTCCGGCTGGGCGAGGGGCTGGCGTCGTCGGGACGGATCAGCGACGCAGCGATCGACCGCGCGATCGCGGCCTTGTCAGTCTGCGCCGACAAGCTGCGCCGCCGCCATGTGACGCTCGCCCGGTCGGTAGCCACCGAAGCCTGTCGGCGCGCTTCCAACGGATCGGAATTCATCCAGCGAGTCTATCGCGAAACCGGCATCGCGCTCGACATCATCAGCGCACAGGAAGAAGCGCGACTGGCGGTGCTGGGCTGTCACGCGCTGCTGGAGCCGGGCGATGGGCCAGCGCTGATCTTCGACATTGGCGGAGGCTCCACCGAACTGGTATTGGTCGATGCGCATGGTGACGGCGCGCCGCACATCGTCGATTGGGTCAGCGCGCCCTGGGGTGTTGTTTCGCTGACCGAAAGCGAGGCGTTCGATCATGACGATCCTGCCGAACGGCTGGCCGCTTATGGCCGCATGCGCGCCCGCGTGTCTGAAGCCTTCCTGCCGTTGGCGCGCCGTTTGCCGCGCAACGCGCAGGGCATCCGCCTGCTTGGCACATCGGGAACGGTGACGACGCTCGCCAGCCTGCATCTTAATCTGCCGCGTTACGACCGACAGGTGATCGACGGGCTGATCGTGCCGTGCGATGCGATGCGTGCGATTTCGGATCGGCTGTCCGGCATGGCCCTGGCGGAGCGGCAGCAGCTTCCTTGCATCGGCACCGAGCGCGCCGACCTGGTTGTCGCGGGATGCGCGATATTGGAGTCCATCCTCGACATCTGGCCGGCGGAGCGCTTGGGTGTAGCCGATCGCGGCATCCGCGAAGGCATTTTGCGCGGCCTGATGGATCGCGACGGGAGGGCGATGTGAGAGGCGCGGGCGCAGGCAAGGTTCGCGTTAAGACCGCGAAGGGCCGCACGGCACAGTCGGTGCGCTGGCTCGAACGGCATTTGAACGACCCCTATGTCAAGAAGGCGAAGGCCGAAGGCTGGCGCAGCCGCGCCGCCTTCAAACTCATCGAACTGGACGAGAAATTTCATTTCGTGAAGGGGTCGCGCGCGGTCGTTGACCTGGGCGTGGCGCCGGGCGGCTGGGCGCAGGTGGTGCGCAAGATGGCGCCCAAGGCAGCGGTGGTGGGCATCGACCTGTTGCCGACGGACCCTATTCCCGGCGTGACGCTGTTCGAAATGGACTTCATGGATGACAAGGCGCCCGACCTGCTGCGCGAGGCGCTGGGGCAGGAGCCGGATCTTGTGATCTCGGACATGGCCGCGAACACCGTCGGCCATGCCCAGACCGATCATCTGCGCACCATGGGCCTGGTCGAGGCTGCGGCGCAATTTGCGGTCGAAAATCTGCGCAAGGGCGGCACCTTCGTCGCCAAGGTGTTCGCCGGCGGCACGGATGCGCAATTGCTGGCGGTGCTGAAAAAGCATTTCACCACGATCAAACATGCCAAGCCCCCGGCCAGCCGCAAGGGCAGCGTGGAATGGTATGTCGTGGCGCAGGGGTTCAAGGGGCGGACGGACGAAGCGGCCTGAACGGCCATCTAGGGGGATCATTGGTCGCAACGGTTTCGACGGTCGCCTATCTGGGGCTGGAGGCGCGCGCTGTGGAAGTGCAGTGCCAACTGGTTCCGGGCCTGCCCAATTTCATCCTCGTCGGGCTGCCTGACAAGGCCGTCGCTGAAAGTCGCGAGCGGGTGCGCAACGCCATCGCCGCGATCGGCCTGTCGCTGCCGCCAAAGCGGATCACCGTGAACCTGTCGCCCGCCGACCTGCCCAAGGAAGGGTCGCATTTCGACCTGCCGATCGCGCTCGCCCTGCTGGGAGCGATGGGCGTGATCGACGCCGAAACCCTTTCGGGCTATGTCGTTGTTGGCGAACTGGGCCTGGACGGGCGCACCGCGCCGTCGCCGGGCGTGTTGCTCGCCGCGCTCCATGCGGGAAGCCAGGAAATGGGGCTGGTCTGCCCCGCCGCGCAGGGGGCGGAGGCGGCTTGGGCTGGACAGGTGGAAGTGGTTGCCGCACCGGATCTGCTTAGCCTTCTCAACCATTTCAAGGGCACGGCCGCGCTGTCGCCGCCGCAGCCCGGCATCGTGGAATCACCGCCGCGCACCGCCGACCTCAAGCAGGTGAAGGGCCAGGAAGTCGCCAAGCGCGCGCTGGAGATCGCGGCGGCCGGAGGCCATAATCTACTGATGGTCGGGCCGCCGGGCGCGGGCAAATCCCTGATGGCAAGCTGCCTGCCGGGCATCCTGCCCGACATGACCCCGTCCGAGGCGCTCGGCATTATGTAGCAAACGCACCAAGGTGGTTACCTGTGTCATCACGTGTGATGACATGCGCCTTCATTCAGGAGGCGTAGCTTGATCTGGCCAATCAAATTCTGGCTCTTTGGTATATTGAGCTTCCATCAATTGCCGATGCATGGCGTGGCGTTTCCGACGATCCTCGTCGAGCACATAGAACAGGCCTTTGTGGAGACCGGCACCATCGGTCCAGTAGTCAGCCCGCTCAGAGAATCTGCGGATGGAACGTCCGTAGTACCAATATCTCACGCGAATAATCAGTTCCAGCTGCCCTTGGTCCATCAAATCCCTATCTTCCCTACTGATCCAGACGCGGGAGAACACGCGGCGGTCTTGGCCCGGAGCGCAGTGAGGAATGGGGATTTTGTCAGCCGTGAGGACGTCTGGCCTGATTTCTTCGTGGTAGGTCGAGATATAGCAATGCGCTCTAGCGACAATGGAACGCGCTGGCATCCTGCCATAGTTTCTCAGCCAGAAGGTAACGACTATTTGGTCGTCAATTTCGTCCGCAGTCACTTTATCGATAAAGAGATACGGACGGATATCAGCGGCGTTAGCCTCCGCGACAAACTTCAACCCTCGCTCGGCGTAGTCAGCGCCACGCCTAGTCTCATTGGCGGCATATCGAGCGTAGATCGCCGCACCAATAGCCGCGACCATCGTAACGAATCCAAACGCCAGACCCAAAGCCCCAATAACTGTTTGCTGGTAGGTGAGGATGGAAGATGCTTCGGCGGCCTGCGCCGCACGTCTCTGCTGTATAAGATCATCAGTCTTCAGGCGGTGTTCTTCTTCGGCTTCTTTACAGCTTACAGCGCGTTCCTCGCGTTTCCGCCGGGGAAGCGCGTCAATCGCCTGTGGTTGGCAGTCGTACCCGCCAGCGCGATAATCGGCTGCTTGGCCTTGGTAGCCAGCGTTACCAGCAAGATTTGGTTGTTCGGGATATAGGAGCAGAGCAAGCAGCCCGGCTGTAAAAACTATTCCACAAATCGCAGCGATGTCGCGCCTATTGCTTCCAAACATTGGACCAGAAACACCGCCGTAAATTTTCCCCGGCTCAGCTTGTTCCTGATATTCGGCTCAGAGTCCATGACGCCTATGTCGGCCAGCTTTCCAACCAGATCTGCATAGGACAGGCCCCGGCGCTTTAGCTCTGCCTTGAGCATCGCCTTTACCTGATCTTCCCAATCCTTTGCCGTCTTAGGCATATCCGTATCTCCAATGATGCTAGACGCATCATATTCGATACGTTTGTCATTGACAACAGTGCGTGAACGTCATTATATACGATGCATAAGCAACGGATACGATGACATGCAACACTTTCTCCTCTCTGCCCAGGCCCGCACGATCAGTCTCAAGGCTGTTTTCACCATAGGCGAGGACAAGGCGTATCGGACCTTCTGCGAAATGCGCTGGCCGGAAACAGACGGCGAAGCGGTCTGTCCGCGTTGCGGCTGCGTCGAAACGTACAACATCACGTCGCGCCGCAAATTCAAGTGCGTTGGCTGTCATCACCAATTTTCGGTTACGTCCGGCACCATATTTGCTTCGCGCAAAATGTCGTTCACCGACCTGCTGGCTGCGATCGTCATCTTTGTGAACGGGGCCAAGGGCGTTTCCTCGCTCCAGCTCAGCCGCGATCTTGATTGCCAGTATAAGACGGCTTTCGTTCTCACGCACAAGCTGCGCGAAGCAATGGCGAAGGAACTGGCCGGTCGCCAGCTTGACGGCACGGTCGAAATCGACGGCGCGTATTTCGGAGGCTACAGCAAACCGGAAAACCGCAAGGAGGATCGCAAGGATCGTCGCCTCAAGGCGAACCTTACCGGCAAGCGCCAGTGCGTCGTCATCATGCGCGAGCGCAACGGCAAGTCGCTGCCCTTCGTCGTTCGCAATGAAGGCGATGCCGTCCCCTATGTCCGCGATCATGTCGGCACTGTCGCCACGATCATGGCTGATGAAGGTTCGGGCTGGGACGCTCTGCACGCGGGCTGGGATACGCGCCGCGTCAATCACTCGATTGCGTTTCTCGACAACGGCGCGTGCACCAATCAGGCGGAAAGCTATTTCAGCCGTCTGCGCCGCATGGAAGTCGGCACGCACCACCATATCGCTGGCCCGTACCTCTATGCCTATGCCGGTGAAGCGTCGTGGCGTGAGGATAATCGCCGGGTCACTAACGGTGGACAGGCCGCCATGGTGACGGCGGCGGCGCTGGCTTCGCGGGTTAGCCGTCAGTGGAAAGGGTATTGGCAGCGGGCGGCTTGACCGAAAAAATCCGATGAGCTGCACATCAAGGATATTGATTTAGTAACACATCACGACTAGCTCGTGCTTATCAACCTGGCGGGCATGACCCGTCAGACAGGCCGAGGCTTCACTGCCTCGGCCTTTTGCGTTATCGCTTGTGCGATGAAACGAGTCATTGTCTACGTTGATGGTTTTAATCTCTATCACGCGATAGCGGATTTGAAACGCCCACATCTCAAATGGGTTTGCCTGAGAGCGCTGGCAGAATCTTTGCTTCGCCACGGCGAAGTCCTCAAGACGGTGAAATATTTTTCAGCCTACGCGACATGGATGCCCGATCGTTATCAACGGCATAGAGAATACACTGACGCCCTTATTTCGCGTGGCGTTGTCCTCCACATGGGGCAATTTAAAGAAAAGCCTCGCAAGTGCATGTCGTGTGGTGCCCGTTGGATGGGACATGAAGAAAAAGAAACAGACGTACAGATCGCTGTTCACATGGTGGCGGACGCCCTAAAAGGCGAAGTTGACCGTCTCATTGTCATCAGCGCTGATACTGACCTCGGACCGGCAATCAAGATGATCTTAGCAAACACGTCAGAACGAGAAGTGTTTGTGGCGACCCCACCGGGGCGTTTTGGATATTGCAGGTCGCTTGGCCCCAAATTGGAGTTGACCGCTGGGCGTCTCGCAAAATGCTTACTCCCGGGATCCGTGCAAATAGGACCGGGCAAGACCGTGAAGAGACCGGCGTCATACGCGCCACCGGCCTAGCGGCTCAAGCCTCTGGTCGAAGTCTAGAGGCGCAGCGCCTGATCAAAAAATATGCAAATAGGCGTTATGCGCGGTTGCAATTTATATGTTTCAGGAGTCTAAGGGTGACGGCCCGCCGCAAGGTGGTCAGCTACCTACGCCGCGTCAACGAGTAGGGTAAGACCGGCAGTGGGGGCAAACGTGCTCCCACTTGCCAAGCCGAAACCGCCAGTAGTCCGTAACGGACACAGCTCTCGGCCAACTGCATGCAATCCGCATATCAGTTCTCCTGCAAGGAGCGGGGATGAGCCCCGCGCTCCGGGCTCGCCCCATGCGCCCCGCCGTCTATTAGGGCAGCTAAGGGGCTTCAGCAGAAGAAAGACGGCGGACCGTCGCGGGTCAATATGCTGGGAAAAAGCTTCCTGTCGAGTCCTGAATCTTGCCAAACCGTAAAAACATACCGCGAACGCAAAATTATTGTGGCCGAAACAACACGTATAAAGTCTCCGTTATATAACGATTTCGTTAATTCGCGCTGTTTTGTCGCAACATTAACGCACCACCTCCCACTCCATCCAAAGCCCAACCCGCGTATCAGGGTTGCGCACAAGCCCCTGCTCGCGCCGATCGCGCAGACAGGTAGAGACGCGCCGGGTCATCAGGTTCAATAGCTTGGGGGTGGCCGCAAGCCCGCGATCAACGATCATCCTGGATGCGATTTCGCGGGCCGTGAGAGGCTTGGGGGAGGTGCGGAGGATGGACAGCACCTGGCGGCTCATTTCACCCCTGCGCGACCAATCTTCGGGCGGCTTGACGAACTTGGGCGCTATCGCCTCTATCTCCATATCCGGCGCTACCAGCTTGATAGCCGCGTCCAGCGTTTCCAGATCGCGCGCCATTTGAGAAAGCGCCTCTTGAGCGCGCTTCATATCACCAGCGAGCGCCGCGCGGCGCTTCACCAGCCCTGTTACCATGTAGTCTGCCATATGATGACATTACGCAACGCGGGCGATTACATCTATCCTGACGTTGGTGCGTTTGCTACATAATGCCGGAGGCGCTGGAAAGCTCCATGGTCGCAAGCGTCGCCGGAACGCTGGAAGGTGGACGCATCAGCCGGGCGCGGCCGTTCCGCAATCCACATCACAGCGCATCCATGGCCGCGCTGGTCGGTGGCGGGCTGAAAGCACGGCCGGGCGAGGTCAGCATGGCGCATCTGGGCGTATTATTCCTCGACGAACTGCCGGAATTTCAGCGCACCGTGCTCGATTCGCTGCGCCAGCCGCTGGAAACGGGTGAGGTCATGGTGGCGCGGGCCAATGCGCATGTGACTTTCCCGGCCAGAGTCAAGGCTGCGACGCACGTAAACTGAAACGCGGGGGCTAAAATCGCAGAAATGCGTGGTTTTACTTGTTCGAGAGCACCCCTGAGATGAACGCTTGGAGCGTCACGGTCCCTCGTTCAGGCTGCTCAGGTTTGTCGAAGTCGTCATCCAAACTCTTACCTGTCATCCCAGCGTAGGAACCCGCGGCTTCGTCCGAAAAGCCCAAGCCCTTGTAAATTGAGACCCACTGCTCGCGCGGAGCCACCTGAACGCCAACGTCGCGGCTCAAGACAACGGCAAAAGCAGCGGCGACGTCTTCGGGCGTGTAACGAGTTGGGCCCTCGACGTATCGGACGCCAACGTCGTCGGGTGATGAGAGCAGACGGTCGGCGGCGGCTTTGCCTAGGTCGACGGGAGCGACCATTGGTATCTCGACATCGGCTGGAAACATGCTCGGCAAATTACCCGACGCTTTCACGGCATCAACCATGCCGAGCCAGTTGGTCATGTAGTATGCGCCACGATTGATCGCCGCCGGGATCGGTTGAGAACGCAGACCTTCTTCAAGCTGCCAGAGAGTTGCCAGATCGCCAAAGCCCTCTCCAGGTTGCGCGCCATAGGTCGAGGCTGCCACGACCTTTTCGAGTGCAAGACCGTCAAGAGCGCTCAGGATGCTGGATATGGTGCGCCGTTCGGTCGCACTGGTATCGCCGGTGGGATCGGCTGGAGGGTTGAGCAGGAACGCTCGCTTGCCCCGCTGAAATGCTGCTCGCAGGGACGCGCCGTCTTCCGCATCCGCCTCTGCGATCGACGCGCCTTTGTCGCTCCAGTGCTCAGCCTCATTGGGTTTGCGCGTGAGGATCAATACCTCCTCGCCATGCGAGAGAAGGGTGTCAGCTACCGCCCTGCCAACGTGACCTGTCGCGCCCATGATTACGAACATCGTCTCTCTCCGGCTTAAGACCGATCAACGCACGGGGTGCTACGAGGTGCCGAGCGGGCGTTCAGACGTTAACCACGTTCGTCAAGCCTGCAATGCACGTAAACTGAATTGTCGGGCACGAGAGCCGCAGAAAACTGCGGTCCTTGCTGGTTCAGCCGTGGATGCACGCCGCCGCGTAATATGCCGTAATGTAATTCCTAGCTGCATCGACAGCCCAAAGCGCCATCGCTCCTGACATACATCCTACCGGAAACGGCTTGTCGTTGGGCGACATGAAGGGACTTAGCGAAACACCGAGGCTGCTGACCTCCTCCGAGAGGGTCGCGTGCGTCTTCACTTCATCCGACCATTCAGCGCGACCATGTGCCAAGCCGCTGCGAAGTCGATAAAGCAGCCGAGCATGTTGGCAGATTTTGTCGCCACGACGCAGTTTTGCGAAGCCCATCAGTTTCGCAATTTCATCTGCTTTCTTGAGCGGTGGCAGCATCTCGATTCCGGCAAACGCCTGATCGTCCATACGCAACATCGTCGCTGCTTCATTGATGGCTGCTTCCAAGGCGAATGCGCTCATAACGATTGCGACCGATCCACGCATGAAGGCTTGCGGATACCATGCCTTTTGCTCGGTAGTCTCGTTCTCCCACAGAACGAGGCTGCTAGCCGCCGAGGCGGCAACGCCAAGGCACTGGATACGGAGGCTTAACAGTGAACGCGACGTGATCGTGACGTTGGGATCAGTCAGCGCGAGTTCCAGCCAATGCCTGCGTTCAGTCAAGTTCCAACCTATGCTGTGCCGTTAAAAAACATCATCAGTGATCGTTTTTTCGCCACCGCCAGCATCGTCGTCCCATGTCAATTTGACGGTCGCCCGCCTAGGTGACTGCATGTGAACGCTGGCTAGCAGGCTTATTGATTGATGCGTTTCAAGTGAAGGGTATGGGAATTTCTCCGCCATTCCACCAACACGAAATAGGTCCTCTCCATCTAATATCTCAAATCGGATATTCCGCGCGGTTCCTTTCCCGCGATTGAATATCTTGAATTGGTAACGCGATTTGCCCGTGTTCACGAAGTTGGCGAACAGGTCCGCCTTTTTTGACGATACACTCTCAGCCTGCTCCTTTTCGATCTGAAGGGCATTGAGCTTTCTGGCTAATTCGTCGCCCTTCCGTTGCCGCCACAGGGTGTAGCCGGAAAGACCGAGGGCCGCGACGGCCACCACGTCACTGATGGTCACTTCCATTTTTTGAAGATCTTCGCAAAGTCGGCTTTCACATCCTTTAGCACCTCGGCTTTAAGCGCCTCGACCTCCTCGTCGATGCGAGCGCCGTTTGCCTCACGCAATTCGGCCTTGGTCAGGATGAGGTCGCAACGCACACAGCGCACGTCCGGCTTTTCTTCCTCATGCTCAAAGCTCTCTCCACCACAGGTGGGGCACTGAAGACTCATCGAGCGATCGTAGCTGTCCTTCATGCGACCTCCCTTGTCGAAGGAACAATAGCGGAACAGAATAACGTATGGTAGTGTCGGATTTTAAGTCAAGTCCGCAACGCACGCAAACTGAACCTCCCGGCGGAGATGAAACGCCGAGGCGTCTTCGCTAGTTTGGTTTATAGCGGGAGGGTCATTTGCCGTCGGTCATAGATCGGCGGCTGTCGTTCCAATGCGACGATGATGGTCTGCGCTAGTTCGACGGCAGCTTGCTCTCGCAGGCGCTCATTCGGTGCTGTCAAAGCTACCCTCGCCCATCCGGGCGCATTGAGGAGGCTCTGAGCGAGCCAGAGAGAATCAGGCTGTATCATGAAGCCACGAGAACAAAAAGCGAACAGACATGCAATAGGCTTGCGGTGCCTGCTCGCATAGATGTAAGCGTCCGGCGAGTCCCGT
>NZ_DJDV01000023.1:0-6677 GCF_002431195.1 Sphingobium sp. UBA5915
GCCTGCTGATCGACGTCGATCATTTCAAAACGATCAATGACCGATGGGGTCATGCTACAGGGGATCAGGCGCTGACCGCCATCGCCGGGGGTCTGCGGCGATCCGTGCGCGCCGACGATATTTGCGGACGCATGGGCGGAGAGGAATTTGCAGTCTATCTGCCTGAGATGACAGGGGAAAAGGGCGCGCTTCTAGCAGATCGAATACGCCTGGCAGTAGAAGCGCTCAGCGTCCGTAATGATGAGGGGCATGTCGTTCCCCTCACCGTCAGCATTGGCTGCGCGGCAGACGAAAACGCAGCAACGGCTGAAATGCTCCTGCGGCGCGCAGACCTCGCCATGTATGCTGCCAAGGCCGCGGGCCGCAACCAGATCCGCTTGGCTGCGTAGTATTCGGACGGCCAAGCAAACCGACCTTCCCGGTCATCACGCCAGCCTGATTGAAAGGCAGCACATAGGCATCGGGGCTATTCGACGGGCGTTTTTGGAGCAGCCGGCTTTTTCGTTGATGTTTTCTTGGTGGCAGGCTTCTTTGGCGCGCTATCCTTCTTCGCGGCTGCCTTCTTGGGCGCGGCTTTCTTCTTGCCCTTCTTCGCCGGGGCCGATGCGGCCTTGGCGTCGATCAGTTGCGCGGCTTCCTCTAGGGTCAACGCTTCGGGCGTGACCGTCTTGGGCAGCGTCGCATTGGTCGTGCCATCGGTGACATAGGGACCATAGCGCCCTTCCATCACCTTGATCTCCGCGTCGGTGCGCGGATGCGCGCCCAGCACTTTCAGCGGTTCGCGCGCCGCGCCCCGGCCGCCGCGCGTGGCCGCTTCGGCGAGTTTCACGACAGCGCTGTTCATCCCCACCTCGAAAATCTCGGCAGTGTTGGACAAGCGGCCATATTTGCCATCGTGCAGCAGATACGGCCCAAAGCGGCCGATATTGGCGACGATCGGCTTGCCCGTTTCCGGGTGCAGCCCCACCTCACGCGGCAGGCTCAGCAACTTAACCGCCCAGTCCAGCGTCAATTCGCCATCGGGCAGATCCTTGGGAATCGATCCGCGCTTCGCCTCCTTGCCCTCGCCCATCTCGATATAGGGGCCAAAGCGGCCGGACTTGCGCGTGATGTCCTGTCCGGTTTCGGGATGCTGGCCCAGCACTTCCGGCCCGGTATCTTCGCCGTCCTTGCCGCCGGGCTGACCAAATTTACGGGTATATTTGCAGTCGGGATAGTTGGAGCAGGCGATGAACGCCCCGAACCGCCCGCCGCGCAGCGCCAGTTGGCCGGCGCCGCACATCGGGCAGGCGCGCGGATTGCTGCCATCGGCCTTGGGCGGGAAGAGCATCGGCTCCAGAAACTTGTCCAGCTCCGCCGTGATGTCGCTCGGCTTCTGCTCCATCACCTCGGCGGTCTTGGGCTTGAAGTCGCGCCAAAAGGCCTCCAGCACGTCCTGCCACTGCGCCCGGCCGCCGCTGATATCGTCCAGCTCGTCTTCCAGCCCCGCGGTGAAATCATAGGAGACGTAGCGTTCAAAAAACCGCTCCAGGAACGCCGTGACCAGCCGCCCGCTTTCCTCGGCAAAGAAACGGTTTTTCTCCACGCGCACATAGTCGCGGTCCTTGAGCACCTGCAAGGTCGAGGCATAGGTGGACGGCCGCCCGATACCCAGTTCCTCCAGCCGTTTGACCAGCGACGCTTCGGAATAGCGCGGCGGCGGCTGGGTGAAATGCTGTTCGGCACTGACCTTCTTTTTGGCCGGCGCATCCCCCGCGGCCATGCGCGGCAACAGCTTCGCATCATCGTCCTCGCTGTCGTCGCGGCCCTCTTCGTAAAGCGCCAGGAAGCCCGGAAAGATCACGACCTGCCCGGTGGCGCGCAGCGTATGACTCCCGCTGCCATCGACCATGTCGATCGTCGTGCGCTCCAGCCGCGCCGAAGCCATCTGGCTTGCCAGCGCACGCTTGAAGATCAGATCATAGAGGCGCGCATGATCGCCCGACCCCGCCTTGTCACGGCCGAACTCGGTGGGACGAATGGCCTCGTGCGCTTCCTGCGCATTCTTCGCCTTGGTCTGATATTGGCGCGGTTTTTCGGGCAGATAGCCGCCGTCATAACGGTCCGCAATCGCCTTGCGCGCCGCCGAAATCGCGCTTCCGTCCATCTGCACGCCGTCGGTCCGCATATAGGTGATCGCGCCATCCTCGTAGAGCTGCTGCGCGATCCGCATCGTGTGGCTGGCGGAAAAGCCGAGCTTGCGCGCCGCTTCCTGCTGCAAAGTGGACGTGGTGAAGGGCGGCGGCGGATTGCGCGTGAGTGGCTTCGTCTCGACCTTGTCGACGGTGAAGCGCCCGGCCTCCACATCGGCCTTGGCGGCCATGGCGTCGCCTTCCTTGCCGATGGTCAGGCGCTCAATCTTTTCGCCTTTCCAGCGGACAAGGCGCGCGGTGAAGGCCTGCCCGCCCTGCTCCATCTCAGCCGCGACCGACCAATATTCTTGGGGGCTGAAGCTTTCGATCTCGCGCTCGCGCTCGACCACCAACCGCAGCGCCACCGACTGCACGCGCCCGGCCGACTTGGCGCCCGGCAGCTTGCGCCACAGCACCGGCGACAGGGTGAAGCCCACCAGATAATCGAGCGCCCGGCGCGCCCGATAGGCGTCGATCAAATCCTCGTCCAGCGCGCGTGGCTGCGCCATCGCCTCGGTCACTGCCGCCTTGGTGATCGCGTTAAACGTCACCCGGTCGACCTTTTGCGGCAGCGCCTTCTTCGCGCGCAGCACTTCCTGCACATGCCAGCTGATCGCCTCGCCCTCGCGATCAGGGTCAGTCGCCAGGATCAATCGGTCGGCCTTCTTCGCCTCGTCGGCGATGGCTTTCAGCTGCTTGCCCTTGTCGCCATAATTTTCCCACGACATCGCAAAGCCGTTGTCAGGATCCACCGACCCGTCCTTGGGCGGCAGGTCGCGGATATGGCCATAGCTGGCGAGGACATGGAAATCGCCGCCCAGATATTTTTCGATGGTCTTCGCCTTGGCCGGCGATTCGACGATGACAAGCTGCATGGATGCCCCGGTTAAAAATCTCTCACGTATACGCGCGAGTGTGGAAAGGGATGACGCCCCCCGTCAAGCGTCGCTGATGTAGGCATGGCTGCCGCCCAAGGCCAGCCTCTTTCAGCGTAGGCTTACCTTAGCGCCCGCATGCCGCTCCAGCGCGCCGGCCAGTTCCAGTTCGAGCAGCACCGTCTGCACCACGGCGGGCGACAGGCCCGACAGGCGGATCAGTTCGTCCACCGGAGCCGCCGCCGGCCCCAGCAGCCCGATGACAGCGGCGCGCTCGCTTTGCGCAACGTCGCTCGACACCGGCTCGCCGATAAAATCGAAGCTCCCCTGCCGCACCATGCGCGGGTCGAAACCGCCGATCGCCTCCATCACGTCCGCGCCATTCTGGATCAGCGTCGCGCCCTCGCGGATCAGCAGGTTGCACCCTTGCGCGCGCGGATCGATGGGCGATCCGGGCACCGCCATCACCTCGCGCCCCGCCTCGCCCGCCAGCCGCGCGGTGATGAGCGATCCCGATTTGGGCGCGGCCTCCACCACCACCGTTCCCAAAGCCAGCCCTGCGATGATCCGGTTGCGCGCCGGGAAATGCCGCGCGAGCGGCTGAACGCCCGGCGGATGTTCGGTGACAAGCAGGCCGCGTTCAGCAAGCGCCTTCTGCAAATCCCGATTCTCCGGCGGAAACACCACGTCGATGCCGCAGGCGATGACGCCGATCGTACCGCTGTCGATCGACCCGCGATGGGCTTCGGTATCGATCCCCCGCGCCAGTCCCGATACGACCACCGCCTCCCGCTGCCCCAAGTCCTGCGCCAGACTGCGCGCGAAGCGGCACGCCGCCGCCGACGCGTTGCGCGCGCCCACGATGGCGACGCAGGACCGCGCGGCCAGTGCCGCATCGCCGCGCACGATCAGAGCCGGTGGCGCGCCTTCCATCTGATGCAGCAAGACGGGATAATCAGCGTCACCCATCAACAGATAGCGGCCGCCCAGTGCGCGGGTGGCCGCTATCTCGCGCTCGACGGCGCCGGCATCGGCTACGCTCGCCCGGCCACCGCCCCGTTCCGCCAGCAAGGGAATGGCGCGCAACGCCTCGCTTGCGCTGCCAAAGCGGGCAAGCAGTTGCCGATAGCTGACTGGCCCGATTCGCGGCGAGCGGATCAACCGCAACCGATCGAACCGCTCCCGCTCACTCATTCAGGCATAGCCGTCTTGGATTTCCCGACCTTGGGTTCCTCACCCCTCGTCAATCGCGCAATATTCTGCCGATGCCGCCACAACAGGATCAACGCCATCGCAAGGCTCACCGGCACCAGGTCGACGCGGTCGAACGCCCACATCGCGATGGGCGCGCTGATCCCCGCCGACATGCCGCCGACCGACGACCAGCGCGTGCCGAACAACAGGCCCAGCCACACCAGCGCAAAAACGATGCCCGCAGGCCAGTAGAGCGCGGTCACGACACCCATCATCGTCGCCACGCCCTTGCCCCCGGCAAAGCGCAGCCACACCGGGTAGCAATGGCCGATGAAGGCCATCGCGCCCGCCATCGGCCCACCGCCATCGACAATCGCGGCACCGATCAGCACCGCCGCGGCCCCTTTCAGCAGATCCAGCAGCAACGTCGCGGCGGCCAGCCCCTTGCGCCCGGTGCGCAGCACATTGGTCGCGCCGATATTGCCTGACCCAATCTGGCGCAGGTCGCCAGCGCCGGTCACGCGGGTCAGCAGCAAACCAAAAGGGATGGAGCCCAGCAGATAACCCAGGACCAGAACGACAGTGGGAAGAAGCCAATAAGGTGTCATGAACATCGCCGATAGAAAGTGCCCGCGACCATAGCGTGACAGTCGCGCGGAGCAATGGCGAAGCTGCGTCGCGCCATGATGACGCCCTTTGTCACCCGTATCTGTCACCCGCATCCTTTTGCCCGTTCGGGCGCTTATGCCTCTCTTCCCGGACATGATGGAGTTTGCCTTGATACTTCGATCCGCCCTTATCGGCCTGGTTGCTGGCCAGCGCTCGCTTACCCCGCTGGCCGTGCTTGCCGGCGCCGCGCGCGACGGATTACTGCCCGAAGCGCCGCGCGCAACCGCGCTCCTCTCCAATCCGTTGATCGCAACGGGCGCGGTTGCGCTCGCTGGGCTGGAAATGGCGGGTGACAAGATGGAAAGCGCGCCCGACCGCACCGTGAAGCGCGGCCTGGCGGTGCGCATCATCACGTCGGCCTTCGCCGGCGCTGTCCTTGCTCCCCGCGGCAAAGGCGCGCTTGGGGCCGCAACGGCGATCACCGCCGCCATGGCCAGCGCCTATGCGGGCCTTGCCCTGCGCAAGAAGGCGATGCGCGCCTATGGCCAAGTGCCGACCGGCGCGATCGAGGATGCGGTGGTCCTTGCTGGCGGACTGGCCGTCACCCGCTGACGTCGCGCAGGGGCGTTGACAGGCAAGCGCCCCATCGCGACAGGAGCGGGCATGACGGTCGCTGCAGATGCTCCCATCCTGTTCTTCGATTCCGGCGTGGGCGGACTTTCGATCCTCGCCCCGGTCAGGGAAATGCTGCCCACCGCATCCATAGTCTATGCCGCCGACAGTGCTGGCTTTCCTTATGGCACCAAGAGCGAAGCGGAAATCGCCGCGCGTGTGCCAGCACTGCTTGGCCGCCTGGTGGAGCGCTATCGCCCGCGCCTCGCTGTCATCGCCTGCAACACCGCCTCGACGATCGCCCTTCAGCATGTGCGCGCCGCGCTCGACATACCCGTGGTCGGCACCGTTCCTGCGATCAAACCCGCCGCGCTTCTGTCGAAAAACCGTATCTTCGGCGTCCTTGGCACCGACGCGACCGTGCGCCAGCCCTATGTCGATCGCCTTGCGGCAGAACATGGCGCCGATTGCATCGTCCTGCGTCATGGCTCAGCAGCCCTGGTGCAGTTGGCCGAAGCCAAGCTGCGCGGGGAACCACTCGATCCCCGGGTCGCCCGTGCGGCGCTTGCAGGCCTTACGACTCAGCCGGGGGGGCAGCGCATGGACATGGTCGTCCTCGCCTGTACCCATTTTCCGTTGGTGGAGGCCGAACTGGCCGCCGCCGCTCCCCATTCTCTGGGGTTCGTCCATGGCGGAGACGGCATCGCCCGCCGCATTGCCTTCCTGACGGAGGGTCAGACCTGGCCGGCTGAGCCAACGCCGGGAACTGCCGTGTTCACCCGCCTCGACGCCCAACAGGAAAGGTTGCGCCCGGCTCTGGCGCGCTATGGCCTTGATCGGATCGAACAACTCTGACGGGGTAGGCCATTTGTCCAATGCCCCTTTCATCGATCAGTCTGATAGGTATTTCCCCCTAAGGCTGCGAATGGTTATCGCTGGTAATGGGCGGATCACGCAGGTAAATGCGACCATATGGGCAGGGGAAATGCGCGCCCAGAACGACAATATGCGCGCGAACGAACGGGAAGAAGCGTAGTGAATTACAAGCACATCTTTTCGCAGGCGATCGACCGGCTTCATAGTGAAGGCCGCTATCGCGTCTTCATCGATATCCTGCGCAACAAGGGCGCTTTCCCCAACGCACGCTGCTTCCACGGCCATAACGGCCCCAAGCCGATCACCGTGTGGTGCTCCAACGACTATCTCGCCATGGGCC